>NZ_MPJW01000051.1 GCF_001945525.1 Ileibacterium valens | reverse complement strand
GGGAAGAGAGAATGGAGCAGTGGCAAACGGCCCTGAATCGAGTTATAGTGTGTTTGGTAATTTTGTTTATTGAGCATGAACATATTTTACCAAAAAAGGCACCTCATCCATTACGGATCAGGTGCCTCTTTTTATTTTTGGACTGTCAGAAATTTAACAGCCCCTTTTCATTCGATGTGAGTATCAAAATTATCCGTTTTGTGATTGAAAACTCTAAGGATCACATGGTCAATTCATTCGCTGCAAAAAGTCAGTTCGTCAAAAACAGATAGTCACAGACAAAATGGAAGACGGTTACAGTCAGGTAGTCAGACTGACTCTAGCATAGAGCGTGATCAGGATGCAGGATCAGTTGATCATAAAAGACTAAGGCACAGGCTCCCTGAGCGCCTCGATCATAGCGAAAAGGGAGAATTTCCACTGGAATCGAATCGAGCCCTAAAATAAAGCTGAACTGTTCCATAATTCGCCTGCGAAAATATGCTTCTAATTCAGATTCCTGCAATAGCTGACTGTTGATAAATATTCTTTTGGCATCATGGACAATCAATAAATTGGATAAGGTGATTGCCAGACGGCTTATTCCATCTTCGAGAATGTTTCGGATAAACGGATCATTTTGCAAATAGGCTTTCTGAAGAATTTCAATGTTTAAATCATCCGCTTTCCTGACCAGATTTCTTAAAACAGGCGAGGCCCCGTTTTCTAAATAAATTCTGGCTCGCTGATTCAGCCAGTTATTGGAGATATAGGTTTGCAGGCACCCTTTTTTTCCACATTCACAAAGGGTTCCATTGATATCAACGACACTATGACCGATTTCCCCAAAATAATTGCTTTTCTTGCGTTCGGTTAAAGCGGAATCAAAAAACGAGCAGTACAGACCCGGCCCAATATGAAGCAAAATGAATTCATCCGGTGAACTTTCAGAACGAAAAAGGTATCGGCCATAAGACATGCACTCCACATTGTTTTCAATGGACATGGGCAAAGGTTCTATCAGCTGATCCTGGATCTTTTTTAACGAGAAATGTTTCCAGGCTGGATTGTTGGTGACAATAGAATCCTGATCCTGGTCATAATGACCGGGTATGGCCAGGCCGACTCCCAGAACTGGAGTCCTGGATTCATTAAACAGAGTGTTGATCATTTCGCTGATGATCTCACTTAGCTTTTCAAGATCAATCGAATGAATCGGTTTTCGGATCATCTGCTCGACTTCTCCGTTTAAGCTGCAGCGTAAAGCACAAATCTGTTCCATATTGAATTCAATGCCAATCGAACAGGCGGCATTGGGATTCAGGCAGATCAGCTTTCGGGCTTTGCCCGATCCCTTCTTTTTTCTTTCTTCCTGCCCGGTTTCAATCACGTAGCCAAGCGATTGAAGATGGGCGATGGCATGAGTAACCAGAGCCTTGGTCATTTTTGTTTTTGATGCAATTTCAACCCGACTGGTATAGGGGTGACGAAACAGATAATGAAGAGTCGTCGACAGGTGGTTTTGATTGACTGGCAAAGTACTCATAAATTCTCCTTTGAAATGGTTTCGATCTGTTCGAAAACAGACTTACTTACGATTCGTTTAAATACAGGTTTGGCCAAAAACATCCATTCTTATCAATGGGTGTTTTTTTTTGCAAATCTTATTTAACTCTATCCATGTACAAATTCATTTTATCAGAATGTCAGAAACTCCACGTGTATTTTAAATTATAAATAAAAACTAAAATAAGAATTATTATGAATGATCCAGGCATAAAAATTGGCGTGTAAGCGATTCCTATGTATGTGTAAGTTACAAAAAGAAACAAAAAACCGAACTAAAGAGGATCTCAGGAAAGGATTATTGAGTTTTCTTGAAAATCGTCTGGCGCCTCTGGGCGAAAAAATCGGCAGCCAGCGACATCTGAAAGCCCTCAGAGAAGGGATTTTAATCGCCATGCCCCTGGTTTTAATCGGTTCATTCTTTGTACTGATTAAAGATTTTCCCGTCGATGCATGGACAGCCTGGCTTAAGGAAAATGGAGCCTATGCTTTGCTTGATGCGATGGCAAACAATTCATTTGGTCTGATGGCCTTAATTACTTCATTTGGAATTGCTGATCGACTTTCCCGTTCTTATGGAACCGATGGCGTCAGCGCTGGAGTACTTTCCCTGGCAGCGTTTTTGTTAGTGACCCCTATCATCAGCAATGAAGCCGGAGCTGCTGGAATCCCATACAGCGCCTTGGGCGGAAAGGGAATTTTTTCAGCCATTCTGGTATCGATGGTCTCAGCTGAAATTTACCGCTGGTTCATTCAGAAAAACATAACGATTAAAATGCCTGGATCAGTTCCAGAAGCTGTAAGTAAATCTTTTTCAGCCTTAATTCCTGGACTGGTAATTCTGATCGTCTTTGCGATTGTAAAAATCCTACTTGAAATCACCGGACTTGGATCACTCAACGACATTCTTTCCAGAGTCATTGGCGTTCCATTAGGCTACATCGCTGGTACATTGCCAGGAACATTTGTCGCCGTACTCCTCAACTCATTGTTCTGGTTTTGTGGAGTTAACGGAGGTCAGGTTGTCGGTTCAGTGATGAATCCACTGTGGATCCAGTATGCGGATGCAAACCGCGTCGCCCTAGCAGCAGGAGAGGCATTGCCAAACATTATCACTGCTCCATTCATGGATCTGTTTGTATACATGGGCGTAGGGGGAGCCACAATCGGACTGGCTTTATGCCTGCTGTTCTTCTCGAGATCAAAAGAATTCAAGACCCTTGGAAAAGTTTCTGGAATTCCGGCTTTGTTTAACATCAATACAGCGATTTTATTTACTTTTCCAACCGTTCTGAACCCAATCATGCTGATCCCATTTGTTTTAACCCCTGTAATCAACGCGATTGTGACTCACTTTGCCATGCTTTCAGGACTGGTTCCATTAACAACAGGAGTTACTTTGCCATGGACTACTCCACCAGTCATCGGTGGTTTTCTGGCCACAGGATCCTGGCAGGGAGCAGTTTTGCAGATCGTTCTGGTCGCTGTTTCCTTTGCGATCTACTATCCATTCTTCAAGGCAGCCGACTTAAGAAAACTTGAAGAGGAAAAAGGTGAAATCCCTGCAAGTCTGACCATCTAAAACAAAAAGACAAAAAAACTGAATATAAAGATCTGAATATAAACGAATTGAAGCAACACAAAATCAGTAAATCAAGAATTAATTTTCAGGAGCGCCATAAGACTTTACGCTTTATCAAAAACACACATCTATAGAAAAGCTTTAAAGCCGGAGCTCCTGATTTACCTGTTTACTTCCCTTTTTAACAGGTGAAAAAACAAGCAGAAAAAGATGAGGATGAACGATGAAATTATTCATGAATGAAAATATTACCCCTTTACAAAAGGAGTGGTTTACTAAAGGAGCGGCAGATTATATGAACCGGCTTTTTAATGAACCCTTAAGTCTTACGGATGATCCATCCAAAGCGGATCTGAATGTAGAAGTCGTGTTGGATGACAGGACAAAAGATTCCTATGTCGTTGAACTCGATGGTTTACGCGGCTCGATTACTTCAAATACATGGGTAGGCGCCTTGAATGGCTTTTATCGCTGGCTCGAAGAATATGGAGTTCGATTTGTCAGACCGCAAAAGGCTCATGAAGTGATTGTTGAGAATATAAAACCGGATCAACGGATTTTACTGGATGTTGAACCTGCCTATGATCACCGCGGAGTATGTATTGAAGGAGCAGATTCATTTGAAAATGTCAGAGATTTTATTTCCTGGCTTCCAAAAATCGGCATGAATTCCTTCTTTGTACAGTTTGAAAATCCATATCCGTTCTTTAAACGCTGGTATGAACATGAATTGAATCCCTATAAGGACAAAGAACCTTTCGATACATAAAAAGCGCAAAAGCTTTCGGATCTTGTGGATCAGGAAATGGAAAAGATAGGAATTGTTCATCACCGCGTCGGGCATGGCTGGACAGGGGAGGTCCTTGGCTATTCTTCTCGTTTCGGATGGGAAAAAGGCCTGGAGCTGCCTGAAGACAAGAAACCTTTTGCGGCCAGGCTCAACAACAAACGGGATCTGGTCGAAGGGGCTCCGATTCTGACTTCGTTATGTTTTTCAAATCCCGAAGTGCAGGATCAGATGGTCGAAGTCATTACGGATTATGCCAGAGACCATCAGGACGTAGATTATCTGCATGTCTGGCTCTCCGATGCAAGAAACAATATCTGTGAATGTGACAAGTGCAAAAAAGAGAGAGTAGCTGATCAGTACATTCGGATTCTGAATCAGCTCGATGAAAGACTGAGTGAAGAAGGACTGGATACAAAAATCTGTTTCCTGCTTTATCATGAGCTGCTTTTTGCGCCTCAGAAAGAAACTTTGAAAAATCGGGAACGGTTCACAATGATGTTTGCCCCAATTACCCGGACCTTTGAAAGAAGCTATGCGGATGTCGATCTGGATCAATTACCGCCAGCAGCCGAATATATCCGTAATCAGATCGTGCTTCCAAATTCACTTGAAGAGAATTTAACCTGTCTGAAAGAATGGCAGAACGGTTTTAAAGGAGACAGCTTTGTTTATGATTATCCATTAGGCGGGGCTCATTATGGGGATTTGGGATATATGGCGATCAGTAAGACCATCTATCGGGATATTCAGAGTCTCGATCAATTGGGAGTGAATGGTTGCATCAGCTGCCAGGAACTAAGAGCAGGCTTTCCGCATAACTTTCCAAACTACGTTATGGCAAAGATGCTGGTGAATCCCAATAGAGATTTTGAAGAGCTGAAAGAAGAATATTTCGAGGCTCTGTATGGAAATGACTGGAAAGAAGCGGTTGAATATCTCGAAAATCTTTCCGAAAACTCAAGCTGTGATCACTTTAATGCGATTGGAGACAGAATCAATCCACAGATGGAAACAAAGTATAAAAAAGCACAGGAGCTTGCAAAGGGTGCGTTTGCGATGATTGAAAACAATTGTTTAAGTCAGAGCGGTTCCAATCTTCATGAGTGGAAGCAGCTGGGATACCATCGCGAATATGTACAGAAGCTTGCAGCGGCATTAGAACAGATCGCAGCTGGAAATCCTGAAAAGGCTGATTGCAGCTGGCATGAATTTTTGGATCTGATTCGCAGAAATGAAGACTTTGCCCAGAACAATCTTGATGTTTACCGTGTCATTGAAGTAGCCAAAAACTATGCCGGATTTAAGCTCTGAGTTTGAATTTACTGATCAGGCGGATCAGGACTGGCTGGATTCCTTACTCCTGAACCATCTTTACGAAAAGACAAAACAGAAATGAAAAAACGATCGAGATTACGGTAATGGTTGATGGAAAGCGAGCTGGCGGCCTGATCGCAAAAAAAACAATTTGAAGGCTGTTATGTGGAGTGGCTTGCAGTAGAATCAGACTTTCGCCATAGAAACATCGGATCCCTCCTGCTTCAGGAATTAGAAAAGAGATGCAGGCAGATGAATATCCATACCATTGTTCTGAATACTCAGGATTATCAGGCTCCTGTATTTTATGAAAAGAACGGCTTCAATTTAGCAGGCCAGATCAGGGACTTTCCGTTTGAAGGAACAATCAGATATTTCCTTTCTAAAAGACTCTGATTACATTTATGTTCAAAGTAATCGACCTAACTTAGAATTTTAAAAAAACGGCTTAATCTGCTGCTTTTTTTTCTTTTTAGATCAGTACGATTTTGCGCTCAGGTATAATAAAAATGAAGAAAAATGATGAAAATTATACTTTTTAAGTTTTGTTTCGAGGGATTGAACAGGCAATCCGTTCGGACTATCGTTGATCGCTAATCAGCGAATCATAATGTCACCGGTATGATAGTCAAAACTGAGAAATAGAAATCAGAAATATTAGGACCATAGTGGATAGTTAGTGGATATTTTTTTTAATTAGAATCTGGATTTACCAAAATATAAATAAAAAGCCAATAATAAATACAAAGTCAGAAATTTGTCACACTATTTTGTTATGATCTGAAAACATTGGATATTTATACTCTGATGAAAACAGAATAAGAAAAATGGTGACAGAAATTGGCAAAAATTGATAAGAATCTAGATATCCGTGCAAAAAGGAATATCAAGGATACTGTATTTTCAGATCTCTTCAAAAATAAAGGAAACCTGAAGCGGTTGTATCTTGATCTCTATCCCGAAAATCCGGATATTCGAGAAGAATCGATTGAGTTGCTTACACTAACAAATATTCTAGCCAATGGCTTACGCAATGATTTAGGATTTTTAGTAGGAACGGATAAAATTGTTTTAGTAGAAGCTCAATCGACTTTTTCACAGAATATTGCTTTTCGATTGCTTGAATATGCCGCTGAAACATTAAAACAGTATGTTGAAGAAACAAGGAAAAAGCAGTATGAGACAAAGGCGATAAAGCTGCCAGAAGTAGAACTATTCACAATTTATACGGGAACAAAAGCTTTGTCTGCTGAAATCATTGAACTCTCAAAGATGCACTCCTGGGAACATTCGTCAGTAAACGCAATAGTGAAAATAATCCATTTGGAAAATTCAGTTGGCATAGTTAATCAATACATTCGGTTTTGTCAGCAGATCGATCAACAAAGAAAGCTGTATGGAGATACGCCAAAAGCGGTTCGGGAAGCTATTCAGATTTGTAAGAAAAACAATGTACTACATGAGTATTTGTCATGTAGAGAGGTGGAGGTTGTATCTATGATGAATTATCTATTTAGTCAGGAACTAGCTGTAAATATGATGTTGGAAAGTGCTTATGATGAAGGAAAAAATGAAGGGAAGATTGAAGGGATAGATAAAGGAATTGACCTTACAAGCCGTAAGATCGCAATGAATATGATTGAGAGCACCGATTTTTCTCTAAAAAAAATTAAGAAATTGATTCCTGATATCTCAATGAACGATTTAAGAAAAATGAAAAATGACTTAGAGCAAAAAAAATTGATCAAAGGTAAATAGAGCGAGCAGTTTTGATCTTTTCCAAAGTTTCATAACAGAATAAAAAAACTAAGCAACAATATAGAAGGAAGCTGGAATTTTGATCATAAGAGCAAATAAGTCATGAGTTTACTGCAAAGTCAGGCGGAGATTGACGATATGCTGACAAATGACGAGAGAAGAACTCGAACAGAAAGCAGAACAGAGGAAAAGAGTGTAATGAGTCTGTTTATACGATTTGTCATGGTCTTAAGAAAATTTTTGTTCGTAATCTTGCCAAACTGAATTTTTTTCAGATACTGAGATTGCTTTTCTCTTACAAATAATAAACATCTAACTGAAGCTTTGGCTTTCAAGGTCATCTTAAAAGGGTGAAAACCAAGATCTGCTCAAGATGGAATTCTTTCAAAGTAATTCGTTTTCCTGAAAGCATGCTGTTTAATAAATGTTGGTTAAGAGTCTTATGTTTGAATGCTTCAGTAAGATTAAGCAGGAAAGGAAGATCACAATTGAAGGAAAATTCTCTCTTATATAAAGGCAAGTCTCCAAAATTCATCACCTTTGGAGAAATTATGCTCCGATTGACGCCGCCATCTTATGAAAAGGTCCGGATAACCAATCTCTTTGAAGCGAGCTATGGCGGAGCGGAAGCCAATATTGCGCTTGAACTGGCGAATCTGGGAATCGATTCTACGTTTTTTAGCGTAGTTCCTGATAACTCCTTAGGCAAAAGTGCCATTCGCATGCTTAGAGCTAACGATGTTCACTGTTCTCCGGTCATTTTAAGCACTCAAAAACAGACACCGACTCATCGCTTAGGCACCTATTATCTCGAATCGGGATTCGGAATTCGCCCAAGCAAGGTCACGTATGACCGCAAGCACTCCTCCATTACTGAATTTGATTTTTCTTCTGTGGATCTTGATGAGCTGCTTGATGGTTATGACTGGCTGCATCTTTCCGGAATAACCCCTGCCCTTTCAGAAGAATGTGCAGGATTTGTTCTGGATATGCTAAAAAAGGGCAAGGAAAAGGGAATGATCATCAGCTTTGATGGAAATTTTCGCTCACAGCTCTGGAGCTGGAAAGAGGCCAGGGATTTCTGCACGAAATGTCTGCCGTATATTGATGTGCTCTTTGGCATTGAGCCCTACCATCTCTATAAAGATCCAGATCATCCGGCTCTGGGAGATCTCAAAGATGATATTCCTTTTCAACCAGGTCCTGAAGAGCAGGATCGAATCTTCAGAGCTTTTGTTCAAAGATATCCAAATCTCAAATGCATTGCCAGACATGTACGTTATGCCCATTCAGGAAGTGAGAATTCTTTGAAAGCATATATGTGGTTTGATGGGAAGACCTGGGAAAGTAAGATGTTTCGTTTCAATATTCTTGATCGAGTCGGAGGTGGAGATGCATTTGCAGGCGGCTTGATTTATGCTGCAATGAATGACTATTCGCCTGAAGACATGATCAACTTTGCCGTAGCAAGCAGCGTTCTTAAACATACAATTCGCGGTGATGCAAATATTACCGATGATGCAAAGACGATTCGCAACCTGATGAATATGAATTATGATATCCGCAGGTAGGTGACAGTTTAAAAACAGATATGATCGAAAGAAGATTTCCGGGATAAATCTGTCTCTGAAATCTTCTTTTGCGTTATCTGGGTATTTGTATTCGTGAGCCATAAAGATTTGAAAAGAGCAAAGAACAGAAATCTGAAGTATGAGATGCAGATCTCTTGAATGGTATTAAGATCTCATAAATTTTTTTGAGCGTTTCTCTTCGTGATTTGGTATGTAAAGCTTTACACTCTAAGTGCAAATAATCATTGAAGAAGTTTCAGGAACCAAAATATGTGACTGAAGTCCAAATAAGCCGTTGGATAATCTTCTTCATCACTTCAAAGTAAACTAGTTTACTTTGTGATAAAACCTTAAAAAGTATCACATAGTAAAACCGGAGCAGACATTTTAGAACCGGATGCCTTGAATAGAACTTCGTTCCTGTGAGAAATGGGATTCGTCAGATCCGAATGTTGCAATATTCATGTGGAAGCATTTCCATAATCGATCAGAAGAGTTCGAAGAAATAGCCATTTTCTCCTGAGCACATCAGAAGTTTTTAGTATAAGGAAATTCTGAAGCGAAAGAATCTGGCGGGAAGGTAAACTAGTTTACTGAAAATGTACGGGAGTTATATGAAACAGTATTTTGGGAAAAATCGATCCAATGAGGATATTCATTTATTCACTCTTGAAAATGATCGATATCAGATCCAGGTCACTGACTATGGAGCAGCATTGGTTTCCTATCGATTGAAGGACAGAGATATTAATATCGTTGCGGGATTTGATAACGCAGATGATTATCTTTTGCATACAGCCCATTTTGGCGCAATGATCGGACGGGTAGCTAATCGAATCAAGAACGCGAAATTCACACTGGATCAGATAACCTACTATCTTTCCGCAAACAAGGGAAGCAATTCTCTTCATGGCGGATTTAATGGATTTGATAAGTTTCTTTTCCAGGGTCATGAACAGGAAAACAAAGTGATCTTTACCGGAATCAGCGCTGATGGAGATGAAGGCTATCCTGGCAATCTGAAGATTACGATCACTTATGAACTTCTTGAAAATGGAATCCGGATTGAATGTGATGGAATGTCTACACAGAAAACTCTGTTTGGCATCACCAATCATTCCTACTTCAACCTCAATGGCGATGGGCCGATTGATTCACATATCGTATCCATTCATTCGAGCCAATACGCCCCTAATGACGAAACCGGAACCGCAAATGGAAAGCTTCTCTTCGTTGAAAATACTCCTTTTGATTTTCGAAAGGACAAGGAGATTGGAAAGGACCTTCACTCTTTGGATGAACAGCTGCTTTTAAATGGCGGCTACGATCATCATTTTTCGATTGAAGGGGAAGGATTGCGTGATATGGCAAAATGCAAAGCGAATGGTCTGAAACTTCGCATTAGAAGCAATCTTCCTGGAATTCATTTCTATACCGGAAATTTTCTGAAAGGAGATTACTGCGGGCCTTTGGGTGAGGTATACGACCGGCATTCAAGAGTCTGCTTTGAGCCGGAATTTTATCCAAATGCCATTAACTATGAAGATCATAAGAAGCCGATTCTGCAGCCGAATGTCCATGATGTGCAGATCATTGAGTATCTTCTGGAAGAGGCCGATGAAGCAGACTGAAATTCTTTTTATTTTCGACAACAAGTAAACTACTTTACCAAACGATAAACGATAAAAATATCCACAGATCATATTGAATCAGAAACGGAGAACAGGTATGAACGAAAAAGGCCGCAAGGTCAGAATGGGCATTGACGTAGGGGGTACCTATACAAAATGCGTTGCGATGGACAACGAGACCCACGAAATTATCGGGAAAAATGAAGTGAAAACAACTCATGATGCCAAAGAAGGGGTAGCCTTGGGCGTTGTACAGTCCTTTGAAAACTGCATGAGAGAAAACGGAATCAGTCCAGAAGATGTTGTCTTTGTTGCGCACTCGACAACGCAGGCGACAAACGCCTTCATTGAAGGGGACGTAGCCAAAGTTGGAGTGATTGGAATGGCTGGCGGAGGAATCGAGGGATTTCTGGCCAAGCGGCAGCTGAGTTTGAAAGATATAGTTCTTGATCCTAAAACCGGAAAGAAAATTCCAATTTCAAATGAATACATTCCTAAGAAAAAACTCAACAAGCAAAGTATTGAACAGGCGATTGAAGCTCTGAAGGCGCAGAACGCGCAGGTCCTGGTTGCTTCGATGGCGTTTGGCGTCGATTCACAGGATGAAGAACGAATGATCTATGACGAAGCCACAGCTTTAGGTCTTCCTGTAACCATGGGAAGTGATATTACGAAGCTTTATGGTCTGACCAGAAGAACAAGAACCGCCGCCATTAACGCATCCATTCTTCCAAAGATGGTGGCTACCGCAAATGCAACCGAAAATTCTGTAAAGAATGCCGGCGTTACCGTTCCATTAATGATCATGCGCGGGGATGGCGGAGTAATGGAAATTTCTGAAATGAGAAAGCGACCGATTTTAACGGCTCTTTCAGGTCCAGCCGCTTCCGTTATGGGGTCTTTGATGTATCTGCGGGCTTCCAATGCCATTTACTTTGAAGTAGGTGGGACGACTACGAATATCGGAGTCATCAAAAATGGACGGCCAGGTGTTGACTATGCCAAGATCGGCGGACACGACACCTACATCAACTCTCTGGATGTGCGTATTCTTGGATGTGCTGGAGGAAGCATGGTTCGAATCAGCGATAAAGATGTTGTGGATGTGGGTCCGCGCTCAGCTCATATCGCTGGATGTGACTATGCATGCTTTACCGATCCTGAAGAAATCGTGGATCCAAAAATCGAACTCGTTTCTCCAAAAGAAGGGGATCCAAATGACTATGTCGTCATTGTTCTCAAAAACGGAAAACGAATTACTTTTACCAATACCGATGCAGCCAATGTACTTGGGCTGATCGATGAAAAATATTTTGCCCATGGCAATGCCGAAAGTGCACGAAAAGCCATGCAGCCAGTGGCTGATCGTTTGGGGATCACCGTAGAAGAGCTGGCTGAAAAGATTCTGGAAAAGGATTACGAGAAGGTCAGCGCCTGCATCAATGCTCTGGCAGAAAAATATCATCTGGACCATGATGCGATGAAACTGGTCGGATGCGGAGGAGGAGCTGCTTCTCTTGTTCCATACTGTGCTAAGAAGATGGGCCTGCAGTATTCCATTCCGGAAAATGCGGAAGTTATTTCCTCAATCGGCGTTTCGCTGGCGATGGTCAGAGACGTAATCGAACGTGTGATTCCAAATCCGACCGAAGAAGATATCGCTTCGTTGCGCAAGGAAGCGAAAGATGCGTGCATCGATTCAGGAGCAGCCCCTGACACAGTGGAAATTCATATCGAAATCGATAATCAGTCAGGAAAAGTAACGGCGATTGCCACCGGATCAACCGAAGTAAAAACAACCGATCTCTTAAAGGAATGTACCCAGCAGGAAGCTTATGAGCTGGCTGCGGCCGACTTTGGACAGGGAGCTTCTGATATTGAATGCGTTGGAAATACGGATCATTTCTATGTTTTCACAGCCAAAAAAGACGGAAAGAGTCCGCTTCGGATTGTAGATAAGAAAGGATTTATCCGAGTTCAGTGTTCCAATGCGAAAGCCTGCCGGATTAAAGCGTCCGACTATCATGATGCAGTCGACGAGATGTGGGATGAACTCGCTATTTATAAATCAGAAACGATTCTTCGTCCGGATTATTACCTGTGTGTTGGACCTCGAGTATGTGACTACAGCGCAGTAGACCTCAATCAGAATAAGCTGCTGATGAATATGGACGTGCAGGACCGCAATCCGCAGGAAGACATCTTTGTGGTAGGTGATTGTTGTGACCTGTTCTAAAGAGCCAGGGTTAAAAATTCAGAAATACATTCAGAGAATAGGAAACTCCCTGGCTGGAAAACCGGATCTGAACCTTCCGGAGATCAGGATCCGGCAGCCAGAAATTCTGGTGAAAAATTTAGTGCAGATGCCAGAATCGGCCTGGTGGAAATATGCGTTTTCCAGAGAGCCGATGAATGGAAGATTCGATGATTCCATGCGGTATGAACTTTATGAAAAAGCCTGCGAATGCGGAAGAAATGAAGCAGACCGCATTTTAAAAAAATATCCAAAACTGTCAGTCGAAGAGATTGCCAGGCAAATGGGACTTAATGTCCTTTATCCGGATATCCCTCAGGCTTCTTCGAGAATTCTGTTTGCGGATTTCGCAGAACCGGCAACGATTCGGATCTACCAGGATGGATTAAGCAAAGGGCATGCGTTGATGGAAAATCCGCTGATTCAGAGTTATTTCAGAACACAGATGGATCATGAAAAACAGGATATCTCTGATGTCCGCATCGAAGACATTCTGATTGCTCATGAACTTTATCATGTGATTGAAATGAAAAACCAGAAGATATGGACTCAGAGCTATCAGATTCTTCTGTGGAAGATCGGCTTTATTGAAAACAGATCTCCAGTAGCAGTACTTTCAGAAATTGCCGCTATGGCCTTTGCCTCGAGACTGAATCATTTGAATTTTTCAGCCTATATGCTGGATGCCTTTCTGGTTTATGGCTATTCACCTAAGGCAGCATGCGCTCTTTATGATGAAATGCAAGATTCATTTGAAGCGGATCGAATGTATAAGAAGAACGCTCTGAAGCTTTCGAGAGCTGTCTTGTTTTAAACAAGAGCTGTTAAGAACCGGCGTTAACTCGTTCACCAGTTGATATGTTTACAAAACTGAATTTTTGAAGGGATGGATGTGGATTTATATGAGAATCGATGAATGCCAGGATTCTCTGATGGATACGCTGAAGTTTCTGTTTTTGGCTGATTCGAATCAGGATCGAAGAGAAAAGCTGGAAAGCATGCTAAAAAAAGAAAGCATTCTTTTTCAGAGAATCGAAAAAGCAGAAGGCTCTGAAATTTCTGGTGAATTGTCCGGGATCAAAGAAAATTCTGCTTCTGATTCTGATATGAAAGCCCCCCTTGTCAAGGGCGCACTGAGGGCTAACTAATTTATTTTTTAACTACATAAAGGGATTAGTGAATGTCATGCATAAATCCTGGAATGGATTCATCAGCTATTTAAACCAATCTGATATACGTGGATTTTCACAGGTTAATGGTTTCGCTGAGACCCCACCATCTAAAAACGCGGATTAACATAGAATTATCGTGGATAGTCAAACCTCTTACTTCCAGGACTTATGAATGACATTCATTTCTCTGAACTTTATTGTCAATTGTTCGTTAACTTCAGATAAAAAGACTTAGAGTGCTGCAAATTCTGTTAAAACTTGGTTGTTCCGTTGATTTGATTTGAACATTTATTTTTTATTGTGATGTTTTGGCTAAGGATTTCACCAGTGAGTGGATCACAGTGAGAACGATTCTCAATGTGATTCGTAGCCATTCCCCAGATGAAGCAAGCCATTTCCCTGGCACAAGCAGCGATTGCAATATTCCGGTTTTTTCCGTTGTTCATCATGGATTTAAACTTACTGATATACGTGGATTTCCTTTAT
>NZ_MPJW01000268.1 GCF_001945525.1 Ileibacterium valens | reverse complement strand
CAAAAGGCGGAAATCTTCCGTTTCCGACTTTCCTGAGAGGAAAGCTGGAGCACAGAGAAGATTTCCGCCTTTGATGGTATTCAGGGATAACCGGGAATAAAAGCCCGTGCAAATTTCAAAAGGTTACTTTTCAAAATTGTAGGGGATTCCTATCGTCTGAAAGATAAGCAATTTGAATTTCGAGAGGACTAAACAGTCCGGCCTCCCCCCAGGCGCCCGCGCGAGTGCAAATTGGGGGAATAGAGAGGGGTCAGGTATTAACTATAGCAGCCAATACCTGACCCCTCTCTATTCCCCCAATTCATTACCCAAACTGTTAATTGTTTGGTTGCCCAAAATGTTAATAAATAACTTGACTCCGAACAATTTTCTTATGAACAGAAAATAAGGCATAAAAATTCGAGTAGGTTAATAATCAATATTAGTTATGTTTTTCTAAAATTTCATTTGCTTCATCGACAGATATTCCTAAAAAGTTTGCAATTTCGTCCAGAGTCTGTCCAGAAAGGAGTAATGCCTTAACCGCAATGGAAATCTGCTGATCCTTCTCTTTGATTGTCTTTGCGGCTTTCTGTTCACCGAGCATTATTCCCCTGGGTTCCCCCCTTTGTTCTCCGAGAATAATTCCATGTTTTTGACCTTCGTTCCAAATATAGTCTGAAATTTATTCCATGTTTTTCATCCTTTCTATACATGACTTATTGATTTGAAAACCACATTCTTCATCTAATTTGCGGATCTTTTCTGCAGGTTCCATCGTTTCTGATAGTAGATAATAAATCATCTTGAAAAATGGATTCCGATCTACAGGATTTGTTTTCATATCAACGCCTACATTAATTATATTTGATCTGTACTTTACATCGTTGATATGGTCAGCTTTTCCAAATAAGATTTCCGTTTTTCTAGGTGAGACAGTAATATAGTCAGAATCCTCATAAAGCAAAAGCCATATAGAGTAAACATCCATAATCTGATGATAATCGGTTCCCGTGAATACGCGGTTTTTTTGAGATGAAATAAGACGAGATGCGTAAAACTCCATTCTTGTATAGATTAGATCGTCTGGTTTATTCCGTTGGATTTCCAGATTGATCCAGGCATGAAAATCTCTGACATGAAGTTCAAATAACAAATCCAGATAGATCACTCCGACGTTGATTTCCGCTAATTCAGTATTCAGCTGCGACGTACGTATGAGCAAGCCCATTGTCTTATTAACCGCAAAGCCGCAGTTCGACACAAAAAAGGAAAAATTTTATGTAAAATCAAAAAAATGATCCCGAATAGATCAAATTCGGGATCATTTTTTGACTTTTAATAGCAGTAAGCAGAAGTTAAATTATTCAGAATCGGACAGCTTGCGTTTTAGAAAAATAATCAGTGCTGCATAGAAAATGCCTGCAGCTGCCATGACAATCCATGTTTTTTCCCAGGCGTCAGTTATAAAGCTGATGATCAGATAGAATGCTGTGACGATCAGCCAGTACATTCCAGGAAGCCAGGACATTTTTCGTTTCATTTCTTTACGGGAAATGCTGTAGGACTCTCTTTGCAAAAGAATTAGACATGGATCCTGAATCTGTTCGGCATAAACCAGCAGACCAACACCAAGAGCTACGACAATCAGCATGATTCCTAAACCAACCGCAGCCAGGTTTTCGGCCATGTATCCTGCAAATAAGGGAATGACTGACAGAATAATCAGAAGAATTCCAATGGCTTTCTGGATGGAGGTTTTCTTTTCCTGTAATTTGTATTCCTTTTCCACATATCTGTACATGCTGTTGCTAAGAGATACAGGCGTGGTTTCATAGTTGCTGTATTTGGAAACACGGGACTCTGCATAAAGGTATAAGGCCATGCCAATTGCAATCAGGACAAATAAGATGATCATGCTTAAGCCATTGGCGGTTTCTTCATTTGGAAACAGAGAATGAAATAGTCCCATGGAATAACTGCCGCCAACAGAAATCAGAAAGACCGGCGACAGGATAAATAGAATAACTGCGGCACTGATCATCGGAGCGTTCTTTCTAGAATTTGATAAATAATTGACGACATCTTCATCACTCAGCCGAATGTCATTTCTTTTTCTTAATGGATGTTTGTCATCACGAAGCAATTCATCACAACTGACAGAAAAAAGATCTGAAATTTTAAGCAGTTTATCAAGATCGGGTGTGGCATCATTGAGTTCCCACTTGGAAACGGATTGTCTTGAAACGCCAATCAAAGACGCCAGCTCTTCTTGTGAATAACCGGCATTCTTTCTAAGATTCATAATTTTTTCTCCTAAATTCATATGGATACCTCCAGTTTTTTGACAGGTCCATTCTTTCATTCGAAAACGCTTGAATCTACCAATTGCGCATAGAATCGCCGCAACTAAAGGTTGCAGGGGCTTTTAGGAGAAAAAAATTGTTGAACAAAAGAGATTTCTGATGAATAATCCTATATAAATGTTATTTATTTATATAAATATAAAAAATAATTATTCTGTGTTTATATTTAAAATTCTGCTCGATTGGAAAAAAATCTGAAAATCAGATAGAGAAAATAGCAAATCATCCAACCAAAAAGAACAGAAAAGGCGAACCACCAGAGCGGTGATTCGCTGATCAAAACAACTAAGTTGAATCTCTATGAAAAGGGGATTTTGGCTGGATTCAATTTTTTCTTTTTCCGGAGCAATACTTTGATTCATGATGCGCTTTCGCCTGCTCGCTCTCCTGTTTACAGGAAACAAAATCATTCATTGAATAACTTCATTTTTAAATCATGACCAATATGTCAGTGGATGACTATTCGGTTCTTAAGAAATGGCTATTTTCAGATATAACTTCATAAAACAGATTTCCTTAATGAAACCAGAAAATGCAACCAGAACCTGTGATGATCTGCAGCCGGCTTCAGAAGGCCGAATGAGTCATTGTATGGAAATGTCATTAACTTCTGTAGCGCTTCAGTTAGGCATTTTTGGGCGATGGTAAAAGCCAGTGAGTAATAAAACCAGGGCAATTGGGCATATGATGGATAGAATTTTACCGCCCCAGGCAAGAATGGCATCCAAACCGATCAGTGAACTAATCACTCCGGCAATCGCAAAAGCAAAAAGCCAGCTTCGGTAGGAAAATCTTTTTATTAACAAAGAGAAATATTCTGCACAACAGGCCAGAAGACCTGCACAGACGTTGCAGCAGGCTAAAAGGAAAATCAGTCCAATCAATGGACGCGAAAAATCACCCCAGACCGATTGAGCTAGCAGGGATAAAATTTGAGCTCCGTTTGTACAGGTGACAAGAGATGCGTTTTGTCTCATCCCCGTGATAGTCAGAAGGCCATAAACCGAAGCAAGCAAAAATCCGGCGATTAAGGCAGTCAGAAGCAAAGTTCTTCTTTCATTGATCTTTCCCGCTTCGCTTTGGCGAATGTTCAATAAGATAACCAGTCCAAAACAAAAAGCGGCAAGAATATCCATCGTCTGATATCCCTCATTGAGCCCGCTAAAAAAGGGCTGACTGAGGTAGGGTTCTGTGGCTGCTGCCACATCAGGCATTCTGAAAAGAACTGGAATGCAGACCAGAAGGATAAGTATCAGTAAAACTGGTCCAGATAAGCGGCCTAAAAGATCCTTCAGCTTCCCTGGATATAATGCGAGAAGTACAGAAACTCCAAAGAATATGATCGTATAAAAAATTCTTGCAAACAGAGTATCTGTAATCAGCCAGGTCCACATTTCCATGCTGGTCGTAGCCGTTCTGGGTATAGCAATGACAGGACCGATCAGTAAATAGATGATGGTCATGAAGATCGGGCCAAGCGGTTTATAGATTCGGCTGAGCATATCTTTAGCGCTTTTATATGGAGCAATGATCAGGATGACGCTGATCGGAAGAATCACCGCAGTCAGGATGAATCCAGCTAAGGCCGTCCATCCATTGCCGGCAGCCTGTGCGCCAAGCCAGGGAGCAAAGATCAGATTGCCCGCTCCAAAGAACATCGAAAACAATGTGATCCCTAAATATATGGTTTGTTTTAGATAGAATGTCTGTTTTTTCATTATGTTTATCCTTACATATCCAATTCTGCAAACAAAAAAGAGATTTTGCAGAATACATCCAGAAACAGGAGTTCTTCTGTTTAGGACTGCCAGACCATCGTAACCAATCGATCTGATTTTGTCCCTGTTCTTAATTCGTCAAATTTTGAAAAACTCATCGGCTGAAACAAAGAACTGTTTTGAACAGGCCAAAATAGAATCAAAATAAAATAGAGAGTATAGAGAATACCAGGCAGAAGATCAAAAACAGATTCGAAAAACACTGCTCAGAAGAAATTATCAAATACGAAATCACCAAGAAAAAGTGAAGACATAGACAAAAAAATCACGTAATTTTTAAGGATTGAAAACACTTAAATGGATCGATAAGGGAAAATAAGTGAAAATATCATGGTTTTTACAAACCGATGAGTTCGTCCTATAAAATTTGAAAAAGGAAAACGTGACAATTTCCTTATGGAATTAAAATCTTAATTCCTTCATGCCAGAAGAATCGAATCAAAAGAATATTACAGAATCATCTGCTATCCTGTAACGATGTCAGGATGAATAAAACATCTATACAGTCCGCTGATCTTAACGCCATCAGTCTGTTTTTTGATTTGATTTAATCTTCCTCATAGAAATACCCATTTAAACAGGATTGAATAAATATCCTGTAGAGTTGATTCGTATTTATCTTAAAAATCCGAATGTCTATTGAAAGAATGAATCATTGAAAGATGAATCATTTGATAAACCGATATAAAATTTAAAAACAAAATTTAAAAATTCCGATGTAAATTCGGTTAGAAAGGAGAATGCGTGAAGCATAATCCAACACTGACTTACGATGAAAATAAACAGGCTTCTGTATTATCAACAGTCCAGCGTACTCAGAAAACAGAAAATGCAAAAAAAGGTTCCAGATTACCTGTAAGAAAAAAAGCAAATAAAAAAGTTCAGAAAAATCTGAAAACATCAAATGCCACATCGCCTTTTGCAAGCAAGAATCAGGGCAGAAATTATAGTAGTTGTAAGAATAAAAAAACAAATACAAATAAGAACAAGAACAATCTGCCCGCTCAAAATCAGAAACTGGCAGAACGGACAAAGAACACGTCAAATTCACAATACCTGCTTATCGTCGATGGTTCATCCTTGCTTGCAACCAGTTATTACTCCTCTCTTCCTAAAGCAATCCGTAAGGAAAAAAACGAGGATAAAAAGAGCCTTCTTTATGAGAAGCTGCTCAAAAAAGACAAAGAAAACCGCTACACCAATGCCGTGGAACTCTTTTTTCACACCTTATTTACCATTATGACGTTCCAGCATCCAAGTCATCTGGTGATCTGCTGGGATGTTACCCGCAATACATTTCGCAAAGAGTTATGGCAGTCCTATAAGTCCAACCGATCCGAGACTCCGGCGCCGCTTCGTGAACAGTTTGAAACGGCTTATTCCATCTGTGAAAAGCTGGGTATTCCTCAATACAGGGATTCGCAGTATGAAGCGGATGATTTTGCCGGAACCCTTTGTACAGTTATGGAAGAGTATATGAATGTCCGGATTCTGACCCGGGATAAAGACTACTTTCAGCTGATCTCGGAAAAGACCAGAATCTGGTATGGAATGAGCGATCTGGATAAGGTTCGTGACTGGAGACGCAAACATCAGATGAAAACCTGTCTGCCAAGCCGGGTCGTTGAAGTCGATCGAAAGGTACTGAAAAGAGAATTTGGCTATCTGCCAGAATCTGTCCCGATGATTAAGGCCCTGGCTGGAGATGCCTCGGACAACATCCCAGGCGTTTCGGGAATTGGTGAGATTCGTTCGATGAAACTGGCTGAGCATTATCTGAACCCGGAAGAGCTTTATCTTGCGATCGAAAAAGCCAATACAGCGCAGAAGAAAAAGAAATTAAATCAGCTCTGGAAAACGTGGGGAATCAATAAATCCCCATACACCTGTCTGACCAGAAGGAGCAATGGGCGAAGAAAGTCAGCCCGGGAAATGGCTGATCTTTGTTATATTTTAGGTCGAATTCGTACCGACATTGATCTGGACGTTTATAACCTGAGCGGATTTGATCCGGATCTTCTCTTATTTAAAGTCAGCCAGAAAAGACTGGCGGATGTTTTATCAGAGTATGAAATTGAATTGCTTATCGGAAAACGAAAGAAGCCGGCGCTTGTTCTCAAGGATGAAGCAAATAGAGCACCCCGGAAAGTTAAGCCGAAAAATGCTCAGAGTACAGGGGTGTCAAAAAGCAGAAGTTCAGGTGTAAAGTCCGGCTCAAATCCATCCAATACTCAGCCACAGAAACTGAATAAGGCCAAAAAGAGCAATCAAAACAAAATGCAGACTTCCAAAGTACAGACTGCTGATGAAGTCCAACAGGCTGAATCCGAGAAAACCGGAAAACTCAACAGAAGAAAAACAGGCATTCTGGATCAAACCAGCCAGACTGAAAACCAGTCAAAGAATAAGAGAAACACCTTAAAGGCAAATCCCAATTCAAAAGCAAAAAAGGATGCAGCATACAATCGGACCAAAGCGGATTCATCAAAGCCAAATCCGTCGGATGCATCAAATAAACGCTTAAGCCACCAAAAGAATGTCAAAAAGCAAAACTGTAAGTTCAAAAATATGCATTCGGAAAAAGGGAAAAATCTCAAAGCTGAGCCGCCCTATCCTTCAAAATCAAATCCGAATAAAAAGCAGACTCAAAAGAGCAATCGCTCTCACCCACAAAACAAACGAAACAGTTCAGCTGCCAGTCTGATCCCGGCTCCTGAAGCCGCTTTAGTCAGCCTGATGGCATAAACTTTTACAGAAGATAGGAAATCTCTGACTTTTGACTTTTCATGAAAGATTGACAGTCTGGTTGAATGACTGAATGACTGAATAACCGAATGATTAAAAAGCTCAATGCCTAATTAGTCTAATTAATGACTGATTATGAATTGCCCGATAATTTAAAACAACAGGCAGTCTGAAGAATTCTGAAGTTTATCAGATTTCTTCGGGCTGCCTGTTTTGCGTTCGTTTCAATTCAAAAAGTGATCGCTGACCAAAGGGAATCCATAAAGCAACAAGCAGCGATCTAAAGTAATGATTAACAAGGTTATCGAAGGTTCACGACGTTTGGATCGAGAGTCAAAATCTCATCATCCATTCAATAGAGATGACAGACCTTTAATTACTAGTTCTCTAATTTATTCATTTTTGTCACTTAGCCACGAAGGAAGTTCATCCAGACTTTCTAAAACCGCTGTTGTTTTATTTAACAGGTCAGGCTCTGGTATTTTGAGATCCGGAATGAGAATGACGGGGATTTTAGCGGCGCTTGCAGCCAGAATCCCGTTTTCACTGTCTTCGATGATGAGACATTCTTTGGGTTTCAGGTTTAACTTTTTAACGCACAGATTAAACACTTCTGGATCTGGTTTTCCATGCGTAAAGTCAGAACCATCTGTTATGGCATCGAAAACATCCTGTATTCCATGAGCTTCCAGAAGCTTTTTTCTTCTGTTGGTTTCAGAAGAAGTTGCCAAAGCAATCTTATATCCATTGGATTGCAGTCAATCCAGAACCTTCAGAGTCCCTTTCTTTAAAGGCACGCCTTTAGAAAGCTGCTCATCTTCAAGTCTTATGCACTCTTCAACAAAATCCTTTGGATCAAGATCCAGTTGATATTCCTGAATCAGCCGCCTGGCATTGGCTGCTTCTGATTTTCCGCTGTATCCAGCTGCATATTGATCCAGACTCATGGTTTTTGAGTATGGTTTAAGAAATTCCTTAAAAACGTTCCAGGAGACAGGTTCGCTATCTATCAGTACGCCATCCATATCGAAAATGACTGTCTTGATTTCTTTGTTCATAAAACACCTCACATTTTTTCTGTTTATCCTGATCAGCCTGCAGTTTTTTGCCTGGCTCATTCATTTTTATAATTCATTCATTTTTATAATTATAGAAGAAATCCTGAAACCGCCTGTAGTTGTCTTCTGTTGGAGTTTCGATATTCTGTAATTATGATTACCTTTTCCTGGAATCCATGGCATGGCTGTCATCCATTTTCAGTTGGCTGTAAAAACTGCTTTATGCGAAGAGCCGATATTCGCCATGGCAGAAATCCTGAAATCATTACCAGAAGCAAAACGATGTTTGATCTGCCGATTCAAAAGAAACGGGATGGAAGTCTGAAGGTTCCATCAGGTTCCTGTCTGTACGTCTGCTTTCAATCGGACTTTTTCGTTGAAGAAGCCGATGAATGGAGAAATGAAGCATGGGATCTGATCAAAGAGCGAAGCGATGTATGGTTTTTAATTCCAACCAAACGCGTTCATCGAATTCATCAATGCCTTCCGGCAGATTGGAATGATGGCTGGCCAAATGTTTCATTTGCCTTATCCATCGAAAACAATCAGGCCGCCAGAGAAAGGCTGGATCAATTTCTTAAGATTCCCTGCTGCCATCGATCGATTTTTGCGGCTCCACTATTAGAAGAGCTCGATCTTACTCCCTGGCTTGAGACTGGGAAAATTGAGCTGGTTTCTGTCGCCGGTGAGAGTGGATTAAAAGCAAGAGTCTGTCATTTTAACTGGATGGAAAAGATCTTCTATGATTGTCTGAAGACAAAAACCAAATTTACAATTCATCAGACCGGGCGATATTTTGTACGAAATGGAAGATGCTATATCATTCCTAAAAAAGAGCAGTTTAGTCAGGCTAAAAAAGCGCATGAATGGCTTAAAAAAGAAGCTGGAAAGAAGAATCAGCCAGCACTGTTTGATTAAGGCTTATTCAGTAAATCTTCTTGCTTCTTTTCTTATTTCATAATCAGAGGTTAACTGTCTGCAGTTTCAGCTGAAAAGTCAGACTTCTGATTTTTATAAAAACGATTACTGCTTGTATTTCTTTTCAAACTTGCGAAGCTCATGCAAAAGCGCAAGACCGCACCGGCGAAGCTTTTCATCAAAACCAGTGCTGTTATCAATAACGCAAAGATTGGGATGGTTGACCCAGACTTTGCAGGTCTGGTTTTCAACTTCAATCGCTGAGGCGATGTCTTCTTCCATTCGTTCAATATTGCTGGCAATCCCATAATAACTTTCTGCTCCAATCGCTGCAGAAACCATATAAATGATCTGATCGTATCTATTCAGGATCTCTTCAGAACTTAAGCCGTATTCTTTCTGAATTCGTTCAAAATCGCCCGGTCTGCAATAGGCTTTGCCATCCATGAGTCCCCGGTCCAGAAGAATGACACAGTGGGTCTGCTTATTCGTCTTTTCAATAAGAATCGCCTGTTTTAACGCGTTTTCTTCCCAGCTTTTCTGAATGGAAAAGACCGAATCCTGAAAACAGGGAGTATCCCAGGGATGAATATTTGCGCTCAGTAAGGCAGTGGCTGTTTCGGGAACACAGATGACATGATAGCCCAGGTTTTCTAACAGATCTGCCAGATAAGTGATTGCTGAAGTCTTTCCTCCACAGGGACCTCCAGAAATGGCCACTCGAAAGATTGGATGATCAGAAGAGCTTTTTCGACCATCAGAGCGATTAAATGCAGGATGAAAGCGGGATGATTCATTTTTTGTCTGCCTGCAGCAGCTGGTATCTGCCTGGCCGTAAGTATTGATTGCATCAATTTCATCAATTTTATGAATTTCATCGATTGCTTTTGTTGGATCAGCTGGTTTTATTTCAGCTGCATCAACAGAAACATTAGAAACATCAGAATCAATTGAATCTTTTGAATATTGCCTGTCTTGAGCTTGGTTTTCTTCTGTTGTCAGAAAAACTTGAGGATTGTCATTAGATGTTTCTACAGATTTTTCTGATGGATTTTCGCTTTGTTTTTTTATTGAATGAGCCATTTTGGCATTTGGGTCTGGAATCATAGAATATCGGTCCTTTTCTTCAGAAATCACGTATCTTCAGCAATAAAAATTAGAAAGAATGAACTTAAATACAGAGGATCATTGGATTGTCAGAAATTTGACTAAAATGTGAATAATCGAACGATCACATCACTGTAGGCCCTTATAAAGAGTATGCTTTACTTAAGTCATACTCAAAGTAACAGAAAATAGAAGGAATGAGGTAACAAAAATGTTTAAACCAAAAAAAGAACATGAAGAGCTGCGCTCAAGTGTTCGAAAACTTGCAGAAACCCTGATCCCACCCATTGCCATGCGTCTGGATCAGAATAATGAATTCCCAACCGATGTCGTAGAGGCTTTAAAAGAATCTGATCTGATGGGACTTCCGTATCCAAAAGAATATGATGGCGCAGGCAAGGATGTACTTAGCTATGCCATTGCCGTTGAAGAACTTTCACGGGTTGATGGCGGTATTGGCGTCATTCTTTCTGCTCACACCTCCTTAGGAACCTATCCCATTGCTGCCTATGGAAATGAAAAGCAAAAAGAAAAATATCTCAGGGATTTAGCTTCAGGCCGAAAGCTTGGCGCTTTTGGCCTGACGGAAGAAAACGCCGGCAGCGATGCAGCTGGAACGGAAACGACGGCCATTAAGAGCGAAGATGGATCCTGCTACACGCTTAATGGAAAGAAAATCTTTATTACCAATGCGCCAGTCGCAGATACCTATGTAGTATTTGCGTCCACTGATCCATCAAAAGGCACCCGCGGGATTTCCGCTTTTATCGTTGAAAAGGGAATGCCTGGTTTTACCTGTTCTGAACATTATGACAAGATGGGCATCCGTTCTTCATCAACAGCCGAACTTCATTTTAAGGATGTCAAAGTGCCCGCCGAAAATCTTTTAGGCCTTGAAGGTCAGGGATTCAAGATTGCGATGGCTACCCTGGATGGAGGCCGTATTGGTATTGCAGCTCAGGCTCTTGGAATTGCTCAGGGGGCCTATGAAGACGCCCTTGAATACGCCAGGGAAAGAGAACAGTTTGGCGCACCCATCGGAGTCAATCAGGGAATCTCTTTTAAACTCGCTGAAATGGCGACAAAGATTGAAGCAGCCAGACTCCTGGTTTATAAAGCCGCTGAAATGAAAGAAAATCATGAACCCTATTCAGTCAATGCCGCAATGGCTAAGCTGTTTGCTTCAGATATTGCCCTTGAAGTGGTCAATGATGCGCTGCAGATCTTTGGAGGCAGCGGTTATCTGAAGGGAATGGGTGTTGAACGAAGATATCGCGATGCCAAGATCACAACCATCTATGAAGGAACCAATGAAATTCAGAAGGTCGTTATTGCAGCAAACATTCTTGGAAAGCTGAAACAGGCCGCAAAGAAGGAGGCCAAAGCCGCAGTCAAAAATGAAGGACAAAAGACTGGCGGCAGAAAACAGCAGATGATCGATGAGCTGACTCTTCAGGCTTCAATAAAGAAACTTGCTCATATCATTCAGGAATCCAAAGTGAATCTGAATGAAAAAGAAGGCGTGGATGATCCAATTGCCTCATCCAAAAAGATTCTTGCCATCGGACAGGGAACCGAAACCAGCAAAAACGCAGATAATATGCGTCAGTTTGCCAAAGATCTTGGATTTGTTCTGGCAGGAAGCCGCCCGGCAGCGGAGATTCATCATTTCATGGATATGGACCATTATGTTGGAATGTCCGGTCAGAAGTTTAAGGGGGATCTGTATATTGCAGCCGGTATTTCTGGAAGCAAACCGCATTTAAAAGGGATCGAAGATGCAGGTATGGTCATTGCCATCAATACCGATCCCAATGCTCCAATATTCAAGCATGCCGATTATGGAATAGTAGGAGATATGAATGAAGTCATTCCAATGCTTGTAAACGAACTTCAAAGTAAAGATGAAGCAGAACAGGCAAATGAAAGCACAAAGGAAAACGACTCGGCTAAGGACATGTCCTTATATCAGTGTCTGCTTTGTGGATATGTTTATGATCCAGCGATCGGTGATCCGGAAAATGGAATTGCTCCAGGAACTCCATTCCAGGATCTGCCAGAAGACTGGTGCTGTCCAATGTGTGGTGCAGCAAAAGCAGATTTTGAAAAAGTCTGAACTGACATCTGCATATTTAGACTGACTTAACAATCAGTCGAAAACAAAATCTGGTTTTCAAAGTCTGATGAATGGCATGGATAATTCTCTGTTGAATACAGACTGGCGTTCAACTACAGTTAACAACAGGTAATGAAATTTCATTAACCAGGAAATTTTGTAAAGCCTAATGAAGTTGATTAAGTAGTATGAAATTTAATGATTCTCAATGAAGCTTCATCAATCTTCGTTTTATGGTTTTTTAATAATCAGCAGTCAGTATAAAGGATTAGTCATCAACTAAAATTTACGACTGACATTCCATCTAAAATAATGAGATCTGAAATCAGTTTGGTTTTCTATTCGAAAACTGAGATCAGATCTCTTTTTATGTGCCTGGAAGCAGCGCCCTCAGAATTCAGCACCTTCTGACAAAGCACTATTTACCATCAGTTCATTCAATTCTGCACCTGGATACCTTACTCTTTACCTCTCTTTATCTGCTCACTCTTCTTTTGTCTTTGTATTTCTACAGATACAGTTTCAGCCTGCGGTGAACAAAAGTGAACGTTTTAGTTCCATCGAAGAGAAATCTCTTTGTGTAATTAATCCTTCTGAAGACAAGGAAAAGAAATATCAGAAAATTGAGTCGAAACTCAGATTTGCGGTGGATAAAAAATTGTGAGGTTAATTTATGGACAAAACAATTCGAGCCAATTCACTGGCAAAAGCAATCATCGCCGCAAACGAACGCGCCCAATACGATATTGAAGCCAAGAAACTGTTGTCATATGTGGATATTCTGGCGCCTGTTCTTCAGGGATCGATCAAAGCTTTGCATCAATACGATTTAGAAGAAATTAAGAATGGAATCTCGCCGAAAATCCTTGTAGATCAGGTGGATATCGAACTAGAAAATACGAATCGACCAAAACAGATCGAAAATTCGGATAAACAGAAATCAAAACAGAGAAATCCGCGAGTTCAGGAATTGAATACCGTTCTTTCCGAGATTGGAGAGGGCAGTATTTTGTTGGATGTTTTCTTTGAAGTTAATGTGAGAGACTTTCATGCGATTATCAATATTGAAATCCAAAAATGCGATCCTTCAAATTACTTTATCAAACATCGGATGGAAAACCATGGAGCCAGAATTCTGACATCGCAGAAGGATAGAAAGTATACCAGCGATCATTACAGTGACGCTCTGGATGTCTATACGATCTGTTAAATTATTTTGAGGACGTCTATTCGCGTACTGAATACGGACCGGAAATCATCGAACAGGAAGGTGAGCCAGATCCAGATCAGTCAAAGTTTAAAACCCATATGGTTAATACGTACATCAATGTCAATGAAGAACCAAAAAATCTTTCGAATCTTTTTGAGCTGCTTTATGTTCTGTTTTCGGAAAAAGTGAAAGTGGATGAAAAACTAAATATAATGAAAGAAAGATTTGGAATCAGGACAACAGAAGAAATCAGAGAAAGGATGTTAAATATAGAATCATTACTTGACGCAGTCGTCAACAGAGAACTCAATAGAATACTTGGTGAAAAATTAGCAATAATCGATGAGCTCAATGAACAGTATCGAAGAGAATGGAAAAAAGAATCCGAAGAACAAATGCAGAAACGCGTTGAAGAACAGGTACAGAAACGTGCAGAAGAAGAGCGAAAGAAGGCAAAGGCAGAATCCAGATTGAAATTTGAGAGTTTTTTAGAAGACTTACGCAATAGTGGTTATTCTGAAGAGCAGATCGCAGAGCTGGTAAAAATTTACGGATCTAATTAAAAAACAATTCTCTACAATGACAATAACCTGCTAACCTTTCTTGAATAATATAATGAAAATAATAATCTGTAGTTCCCAAAAATTTTCTACCTAGACCCTAAATTGAGTTCATCAGGGACTTTAATCTTGAATAACTTATATCCCTGATTTGCTTTCGAATCAGCCTCATGAATAATAATTTTGTCTTCGAATACTGAACAACGTTGATATCCCAGGTTTTGAAACAGACTGATTGGATTCAATTTCTTGGTTCTTTTATTCTCATGATTCAATAGTTCCAACTGGATTCTTTTGACAATCATTGAAGCGATAAAAGTAATCAGAAGATGACCTTTCAGACACT
>NZ_MPJW01000152.1 GCF_001945525.1 Ileibacterium valens | reverse complement strand
TTACTCACCCGTTCGCCACTGTATCCAAAGATACCGTTCGACTTGCATGTATTAGGCATGCCGCCAGCGTTCATCCTGAGCCAGGATCAAACTCTCCATTTGATTTGACTCAACGCTTTTGCGTTTTATTTTATTTTTTGATTGTTCAGGTTGAATTGACTTGTACTTGGTTTGTTTGTTTAACCTGTACCAATTGGTACTTGTACATACTGTCTGTAAAGTTTTCAAAGAACGAGTTATTTGTGAAGATTTATTTATCTTTCACAAGCTTGTTTATCTTACTCCCTGTCCTGACCAAAGTCAAGACTTTTTTGTGAATTTCTTTTTGAATTTCACAAGCAGAAGAAGACTTCACTTGTGAGAAACAAGCCGTCTCTCACAAGGCTCATTAAGAATACCACTCCAACAGTCATCGGTCAACCCTTTTTGTGAATTATTTTTAATTTTTTCACAAACAAGGACTTTTGCCCTTAGATAAAGGAGTTTGGATATTTTAGGTTACCATTTTCTTCAAACAGCTTTGTTACTTTAATTCAAAACAAGAGTCAGTTCAAGTCTAATGATTGAGTTTGTAGTCGAAAATTTAATATGAATATTTGAAGTATAAAACCAGAGAACTTTCTTCAAACCAAAAAGGCCCATCCTCTGTATTAGGGATAGACCTTAGAACGTCAGAATAAGACGATTTTATTTTTAAATATCAAACACAAAACATCAAATCTTGGAGCTTATGCATTTGATTTTGATTGAAGTTCTTTTCTTTGGTCTAAGAGTTTCAAAGAAAGATTGATAATCTGCTTTGCCTCTGCCTGCTTATCTTCAGGAAGCGAATGAAGAATATTCAGCCACTTCATCTGTTCATGTCTGAGATAATCATTGACTTCCTGAATATCCGGAAGATTAAATCCAAATTGGATTTCTTCAGGAAGCAGGTTTTGAATTGGCAGAGATGGTTTATAGGAAACCTTTAATAATGGATAATAATGGCCATCCTTGACTACCGTTTCTTTTTCGATGTAGAAATGATGATCACTCAGAAATTTCCGTAAATGGGATACATCCTTATGAGCCGACAACAAAAAACAAACTTTTGTTTTGTCCTTGAAATTAGGATCCTTAATCCAATCAGCTAAGAATTGTTCAATTAGGGCTCCACCCATTCCGGCGATCACAACCATATCCACATCCTGAGGCAAATCCTGCAGACCATCCTGTTTTCGAATAATCATCAGCTTTTGCAGGTTCTCGGTTTCACAGGTTCTTTTTGCCTGCTTTAAAGGTCCATCAGCCACATCACAGGCATAAGCCTTTTTGGCTCGCCCGGTTTGAATGGCTTTAGCACACAGGTAGCCATGATCGCATCCAATATCGGCCAGAACTTCACAATCGATCCAATCCAGGATCCTTGAAAGCCGTTTAGACAGTTTCATCAGGATTTGACAAAATCGCGCAAGCGTTTTGAGCGATTTGGATGCTTCAATTTACGGATGGCTTTGGCTTCGATCTGACGAATCCTTTCTCTTGTTACATTAAACTCACGGCCAACCTCTTCAAGAGTTCTCGTTTTGCCATCGTTAAGCCCAAAGCGAAGGCGCAGCACCTGCTCTTCTCTGCTGGTCAAAGATTCAAGAACCAGATTCAGCTCCTCTTTAAGAAGTTGATTATTCGTATAATCATCTGGAGAAAGAGTATCCTTATCTTCGATAAAATCACCTAAGTGAGAATCATCCTCTTCTCCAATCGGAGTTTCCAGACTGACAGGATCCAGCGCAATTTTTTGAATATCACGTACTTTGTCGGCATTGATGCCTTCGAGTTTTTCCGCAATTTCTTCCGGGATCGGATCACGCCCAAGATCCTGAATCAGCTGGCGTTGAATTCGCGTGAGCTTATTGATCGTCTCAACCATATGAACCGGAATTCGGATCGTTCTGGCCTGATCAGCGATGGCGCGGGTAATTGCCTGACGGATCCACCATGTGGCATAGGTTGAAAACTTAAATCCCTTGGTATAGTCAAATTTTTCAACCGCCTTAATCAGACCACAGTTTCCTTCCTGAATCAGATCAAGCAGGTGCATTCCCCGTCCTACATATTTTTTTGCGATTGAAACCACAAGGCGTAGGTTGCTTGAAATCAGAATCTCCTTGGCTTCAAGATCCCCTTCAGTAATACGCTTAGCAATTTCTTTTTCTTCATCGGCCTTTAATAATGGGATCTGACCGATTTCCTTTAAGTACATTTTGACAGGATCATTGATACGAGTCTGAGAGGCCTGGGCAAATGCTTGTTCGAGCTGTGAAATTTCCGCAGAGACTTCATCAAACTCTTCCTCTTCACTTTGTACAAGGTCCTGTTCTTCTTCATCCTCTTCGTCGGAATCGAGGGAAATCATATTTTCTTCCATCCAGGCAAGAAGTTCTTCTGTTTCTTCTTCAGTCACATTTAAATGGGCGATTGCATCAATAATATCTTTTTGTGAATAAATCTCTGAGAGATCTTTCGTTTTCAGAAGAAAAGCGCGCAGTTCGTCCAATGATTCAAACTTCTGCTTTGTCTGGCTTACAGCTTCCATTCTTGGGACTCCTTCTTTGTTCTCAGTTCGAGTTTTCTGATGATCAGCTCCTGCTTTTTCATGACCATCTCCATCCGGTGTTTTTCATCCGGATGAGATTGAATTTCATGGTTGAGCTGTTCAATCTGATCGGTAATCATTGCCTCCTGAATTTTCAGCAGGCAGTCATGAAAATATTCTTCTGAAATGACTGGATCTTCTGCAATCAGATCAACCAGCAGATTTCGAACTTCATCTTCTTCTATTTCAGCCATCAGATGATCAGGGGATGGCTGATCTTCCCTGTACATTCGATAAATATAGAGCGAAAGAGTCTGTGCTCTTTCATCTGAAAAATAGCCAATTTCATCCCGGAATGTCTGTGCAAACTGCTCGGAAGCCAGCATGCAGCAAAGAGCTGCTTTCTCCGCTTTAAAGCGACCATTTTCAACAGCTGGAACTTCAGGCAAGACAATTCTCTGCTTTGTATTCTTTTTGCCGCGGCCATTAAAGCGCAAAAAATCACGCCGCTGCTTTTGAGCATCCTGAGTATTGGTGAAGTCAAAACCAGTCAGATCAAACAGTTTTTGATAATAGGCTGGTGCTTCATGAATATTCATTGTCTTCTGGATGAGTTCAGCAATGATTTCGGCATATTTTTTCTTGTCTTCGTAATTTTCCAGGCGATATTCACTCTGGAGATAGTTCATCGCAAATTCGACAAAAGGGATTGTCTTTTCTATCGCTTTATGAACCGCCTTGGCACCGTAGGAAATAAACAGCTCATCCGGGTCCTTGCCTGAGCTTTGATGAACAATGGTAAAGGAAATCCCGGCTTCCAAAGCCGCATTTCCAAATTTCCAGGCTGCCTTCTGTCCGGCCGGATCGCTGTCATAAAAGACAGTCACCGGAACATTGAGTCTGCGAATCAGCTGCATCTGCTCATGGGTAAAAGCCGTTCCCAATGCCGCTACTCCTTCGTCAATCCCAGCCTTGGCTAAGCCAATCACGTCCATGGCTCCTTCGACAATCACCAGCCTGTGGTTTTTACGGGCAGCTTCCCTTGCTCGATGATAGTTAAAAAGCAGATTGCCTTTGTTATAGATTGGAGTCTGGGTCGTATTGATATATTTTGGCACATCAGAACCCTGATCACTGGGCAGACACCTGGCCGTAATCCCTATCGGATTGCCTCTGTCATCATGAATCGGTATCGTTATTCGATTATAGAAAAAGGGAATAAGTTCTGATTGGCTGCCATAATCATTTCCAGGTCGAATCAGGCCTGCATCACGAAGAGCATTGACTGGCAATTTTTTTAAGGTCATGTATTGCGCCTGCATCCTTGATGAGGGTGCATAACCAATTTGAAATTTTTCAATCAGCTCAGGCGTAAACTTCCGGCTTTTCAGATACTGCATAGCCGCCTGACCTTCCTGAGATCCTAATTCATAGATCGTATAGTCAAAATAGGTTTTCAGAACTTTATAGAGAGGATCAAAAGGTGATGCTTTGGGAACAAACTGGTTTTGATCCACGTATAGTGGATAACCGATCATCTTTGCAACCTGGATTACGCTTTCAGGAAACGAGATCTTCTCCATCTTCTGAACAAATGTAAAAAGGTTGCCGCCAGCACCGCAGGCAAAGCATTTATAGATCTGCTTATCCACAGAAATCCTCATACTTGGATCATGATCATCATGAAACGGGCAGATGCAGCGATAATCTTTTCCTTTTTTTTCAACTGGAAGATAGCTCGAAATCACATCGACAATATCAGCCTGTGAACGAATGGCATCAATATCCAGTTGAGGAATCATTACCATAATTTCACCTTCTTCACTCTTCAGAAATGATTCGCGTCTAAATACAAATTGGCTTAATAACAAAGATACGCAAAGCTTACTTTTAATTTAGAAATAAGCTTTGCGGTCAATACTGTGGGATTTATGATAATTGTAATAATTTATAAAATTAGTTCTTAAAATCAAACTTAGCTGAAAGATACCCGGCTTTCGATGTATTCAGCGACTCCATCAATTGGTACGCGAACCTGTTCCATCGAATCGCGGTGACGAATAGTCACACAGCCATCATTTGCGGTTTCAAAGTCAACTGTTACGCAGAATGGAGTTCCGATGGAATCCTGTCTGCGGTAGCGTTTACCAATGGATTGAGCATCATCAAAAGTAACAGAGAACTTCTTTGCGAGATCTGCGTAAAGATCCATCGCCGAATCTGAAAGTTTTTTGCTCAGAGGCAGAACAGCTGCTTTGTATGGAGCAAGATATGGATGAAGACGCAATACGGTACGAGAATCATTTTCACCGATCTGTTCTTCATCAAGGGCTTCTGACATCACGGCAAGAATCAGACGTTCAACCCCGACAGAAGGCTCGATAACATATGGGATGTATTTTTCATTGGCTTCCTGATCGAAATATTCAAGGGATTGTTTTGAAGTATTCTGATGAGCACTCAGGTCAAAATCGGTACGATCGGCAATTCCCCACAGTTCGCCCCAACCGATTGGATCGCTGAAGAAATATTCGATATCAGTCGTCGCATTGGAATAGTGAGACAGTTCTTCAGGATCATGAGCTCTCAGACGCAGGTTTTCTTCTGAAAGTCCGAGGTCATGAAGGAAAGTTTCGCATTTGTTTTCAAGGTATTTAAACCATTCAAGGTCCGTTCCCGGTTTGCAGAAAAATTCAAGTTCCATCTGTTCAAACTCACGGGTTCTGAAAATGAAGTTACCCGGTGTAATTTCATTTCTGAAACTTTTACCGATCTGTCCAATTCCAAAAGGAAGTTTCTTACGCATGGAGCGCTGAACATTTTTGAAGTTGACAAAGATTCCCTGTGCGGTTTCTGGACGCAGATAAATTTCAGATTTGGAATCTTCTGTAACTCCCTGGAATGTTTTGAACATCAGGTTAAACTGACGAATTGGAGTGAAGTTTTTCTTGCCGCAGTTCGGGCAGACAATATCATGTTCCTCAATGAACTGTTCCATTTCATGATTTGTCATTCCAGCAGGATTGATTGTGCCGTTTGTTGCATCTTCAATCAGAGTATCGGCACGATAGCGGGTCTTGCAGTCCTTGCAGTCCATCAAAGGATCTGAAAATCCGCCCACATGTCCTGAAGCCACCCATACTCTGGGATTCATCAGGATAGCTGACTGAATTCCGACGTTATTCGGATCTTCCTGGATAAACCGTTTCCACCAGGCATTTTTAATATTGTTTTTCAGTTCGATTCCCAGAGGACCAAAATCCCATGTATTAGCCAACCCGCCATAGATTTCAGAACCCTGATAAACGAAACCGTTATTTCTCATATGGGCAACAACTTCATTAAAATTTTTCTTGCTCATGAGCTAAAACTCCTTTCCCGCTCTCTTCTCGGACACTGCGAAACCGATTCAGACGATAAATCCATAGAAAATGTAAATATATTTATTTCATTTCATAAATCAGTCAAATGAGTCTGTTTCATACGGATTCGATTCGCCGCGGTTCTTTCTTTCGCAATGAGTCAAACGTAATCATACACCTGTAAAAATAATTTGAAAACCACCGGTCATTCGAACAGACAAAGACATTCGAATGTCTGAAATCGCCGTTTCCTATTTTTAAACGATAAAAAAACGGCAAATTCCGTTTTCAGATTGCCGTTCTAATGAGACATTTTCTTAAATCTGAGAATGAATCTACAATATTTTTGATCGTCATCTACTCAAAATTGCTGAAAATGTATCCTAATGGACTGTCTTATTGGCTGATTCATGCCACGTATTGCTTTAAATGTTTGAGTCTGTAAATCAGCAGCTCGTTTTTTATGAAATGATCTGTATGCACTATTCATCAGGAATGCAGATCAGGGGCACTTTTTCCATCGATCATTAAAATCGCACTTTTATCATCATGTGATCTGATAGATTCAATGATTGTTTTGAATGCGTCTTTTCTGGAGTTCTTTTTCATTTTCGAGATTTCAAACATTTTTTTGAGTACATAGGCATCCAGAGACATTCCATCATGATCCCATCGGCAGATCGAATCAAAGACGCCATCTGTAGCGATTAAAAGACGGTAGACTGGATTTCCGGCACTGCCTGCCTTGCCAAACCGCCAACTGCCTCGATCACAGATTGGATCGACGCAGCTGGAGGTTTTTACTCTGGTCTGCAAAACACCATATTCTCCACCCCGGGTCTGATAAATTATTCCGCCATCTCCAGCCATTGCGGCATAGATCCGGCCTTTTCGATAAACGAAAGCCAGAGTTGTAGTCTGGCAGTCATAAAGAGAAATGCCCTTCTTCTTGAGCATTTGATTCAGACCTTCATCGGCAATCGAAAGAGAATCATATAAACAAACCAGCATGGAATGCTCGTTTCTGCACTCTGGAAGTTTTTCCTTTAACGTCTTCATTATTGAAGCGGCGACAAATCGACTGGCAATTTCTGAATCAGAAAAAGAGCGGTCTGATTTAAGTGATACGCCATCACAGACAATACCAACCACATCATTTCCGGCCTTCTCATATAAAACATAATCCTGGTTTGCGACATCATAATCCTTATGCATCTTTCCCTGCAGAGAACATCCTTCAAGAATCATAATTTACCCCCTTATTTTCGTATGGTCCTGCCTTTCTGGTTTACGTGAAGACAGAGCTATTTCCTTTTATTATGCCTGAATAAACCTGAAATATCATGAATTTGGATACCGGATGAAATCTTGTGAAATGGTGAATTCTGAAGTTTTCATTACTCGAAGTATTCTGTTAAAACGGATCAGATCGTTGCTTAACATCATTAATTCTTATTTTGCGAATAAGTTTCTGATTTGATGTGATTCAATGTGGATCTTCGCCATAATCAAAAGAGTTTTTCTTACAGGATATAATAAGGTTATGAATAAAAATATTCTGAATCATGAAAAATCAGGACTCAGCCTGGATAAGCGAAAAGCAGGACTGCTATCCTTATGGATGTTTTGTCTGATTATGCCTGTTTGCGGCTTAATTGCTGGTTCTTTCTTTGACTGGTCAATCGATGAAGCCCTGTTTAATCCAAAGACACAATGGGCCATTCTGTTTGGATACATCGGCCCTTTGCCGGTCTATATTAATTTACTGACTTCGGTCTGGCTGCTGATCGATGGGTTTTATGGAAAATCTCATAAGAATACGCAAACAACCAGAATGGTACTCTGGAAAAATATCTGGAGAATCCTGGGAATGTCTGCGGTTATTTTGACGATTGATCTTACTCAATTTGAACTGAACCATTCTCATTTTGCACCGATGGTCTGGATCACCTTTTTTTTAAGTCTGTTGGGGGCAATGATCTGTCATAAGGCATTTCGGTCATTTTCACCAGTCGAAAAAATTCAGGCTGCTTTCTTTATAGTCCTGACAAGCTGCATTGGAATGATTCTGGTCTCCATGATCAAACACATCTGGCAAAGGCCCAGGTTTATCGCCTTAGAACAACTGAACCCCTCAGCTGGAAAAGCGGATTATTCCGCCTTTAAAAACTGGTGGCAGATCTCAAGAACGCCATTACCTCCAGCTCTTGAAGCCCTGAAGATAAAGGATCCGGATCTGTTCTATTCTTTTGTTTCCGGCCATACCTGCAGCGCTTCGATGTCTTTTGCCATGCTGATTGTGATTCTTCACAATTCAAAAGCCTGGAAGCATCGCTGTCAACTGACTGCTTTGTGTCTGTTCTGGACGATGGCTACTGGATTATCCCGAATGATTTTAGGCAAGCACTTTCTGAGTGATATCTCTGGCGGAATGATTGTCGGGCTTGTCAGTATGATGATCTTGTTTCATCTGCTTTATTCAGAGTCATTCAATTCCTGGTTAAGACGCCAAAAAATCTTTCAATAAGGATCTAAATTCGGATACCAATCTGCATATAAAATTATGTGAAGCACGTTTATAGTCGGCAGCAAGAGAAAAGACTACTCTAAATGTATGAAAAACAATCTAACTGAGATGCTTCCCAAAGATTCATACGAATTGATCGATTTTCTGCCTTTCCAGGTTGAAAAGGATCAGGGACATTATTCTGATGTTGAACCTTATCTGCGAAATCATCAGAAGAAAAAAATTTTTTAACGCTACACAAATTTCTTTCTGAAGCTTTATTGCTATTGCGATCTTGAGGTGGATGACCAGAAAAAGGAAATTGAAAATCCTAAACCAAAAAAGCTGATAAAAATGATTCAAAACTCCGTCAAGAATGATGGAATTCTTCAGATCCGGGCTAAAGATACTGTATTTTTGATTACCGGAAGCGATCTCTATATCACCGTTTATAATCCGGACCCGATCCGTGATTTGATTAAGGCTTTAGCGGATTCTGAAGGCCTGTTTTTGCGAAAACGGGAGTTGTAAAACCAGGATTTTCAAACAAAAAGCGCCTGCCGGCGCTTTTTTCATTTCTGCTTGTCTGTTTTCATTTCTGTTTCCCTGAATCTGCTGCATTCAATTGTCACAAAACAATTCAGATCAGGTCGACTGAATACTGATGTTATCTTAACCGTAGGTTCAGTTTGGAATCGGAAGCAAGAATGAATCCTATATCTTCCATTTTCTGATTGGGTTCAATTTTTGAATTCCAGTCCACTGGTTTAATAATCAGTTCATTGTCATTTATCGTGAAGACGGCGTTCCATGACTGATCAATGGTAAAGCTTTTACTGAATCGAATGGTTTCCTTCCAATCCGAAACGGTTTTTGAAGTCGGATTTTTCAGCTCGAGTTCGTATTGAGTATAAATTCTATCGTCTTTTTCCCAGGACTTTTTCTCATGAATCGAAACTTCAAGTTCACTTTCATCAGTGACTTCTTCTTCATCTGAAAAAACATCACTTTCAATGCCATTGTCCTTATCATCACCAGTTTTTTTATCCATATGATCTACATCTTTGAGATCCTTGGAAGATTGAAATTCCTTTAACCTCGCATCTTTTGCATACGTTTGATGGAGCCATTTTCCATACTCACTTAAATCCTCCAGATCCGGATCGGTTAAATCCGTATCCGGTTTGAACATGGCACTGGATTCATCTTTATTTGAAACAGCCCAGGCAATCCGGCTGATTTTATCTTTATTCATCGATTCAAACCACTGATCTGCCATATCCGAATCCAGCCTGCCATTTCCGCTGGCTTCTGAAATGCCAAATTCTGATACAAAAACCGGCACGCCTAACTCATAAGCCTGATTCATCTGATCTAAAAGATCCTGCCCATGCGTTGCAGCATAAAAATGGACGGTAATCATAATATTTCCGTGAAGATCCAGTGGATCAGCTGCCGCTTCAGTTTCCTTTTGTGACCATTGAGGAGTTCCAACCAGAATCAGTGCATCCGGATCATTCTTCTGAATGACTGGTATAACTTGCTCGGCATATTCCTTAACGTCCTGCCATGTAATATTCCCATTGGGTTCATTGCAGATCTCATAGATCACACCTGGATTTCCAGCATAGACCGCTGACATTTCATCAAAAAACTTTTTTGATTCTTCAACATAAGTCAATGGATTCCCATCTGAAAGAATATGCCAGTCAATAACCGCATACTGATCAGTGACCATAGCCAGTTTCACCCCTTTATGAATTAAGGATTTCAGGGCATTCTGGTCGCCGCCTGTGCAGTATCCATTATCTCCAGCTGTATACATGGCTAATCGAATCACTTCGGAATCCATCTCTTCCCTGAGAAATTCAAACATGTTCTCATTGACTGTTTCAGGCATGTAATTCAAACCAAATGTGCTGGAGCCCTGCAGGACAATCGGCTCATTGTTTTCATCAAGCAGGTGGCTGCCTTTGACATGGAGAGCTTTAGAAACTTTCTTTTGATCCTGTTTCATATTTTTATCCTGATTCTGATTATCTGTCTGATTCTTTTCGATCGCAGCAGAGTCCTGCTCAGGTTTTAAAGATTCAGATTCTGAATTACTGCAGGCCATAAAGCTGGTAATAGTCAGACTGATTGTGCAGATCAGCGACAGTTTTTTTATCATGATTGACTCCTTTATCCATGGTGCAAAAACAAAATTCCTGTTTTTCTCTAGTTCTTCTGGTCCTTCTTGTCCCTGCGATTTTTCTTTTGTTCCATGCTCTGGATGGTTTCAAGAAAACGAATCGATGAATAGGATCGATCGTTATGGTATTCAATCCACGAACATAAAAACAAAAAATCCGCCAGATCGTATTCAAAATTCTGATGAAGGACTGGAACATTTTCCTGCCTGGCTTTAAACAGTGCCCTTAACTTACGAAGTCTGATTACCGGAACCAATAAAAGATCATCTCTTTTGCATTCAGAGCAGATCAATCCTCCCTCTTCTCTTGAAAGGGATACAAGATGATCGGTTCTGCCGCAAATAACGCAGCCATCAAAATTGGGTTCAATTCCCATCGTTTTTATCAGATTGGAAGCAATCAGACAGGAAAACAGATAACCTTCTCTTTTTCGATTCTTGTTAAAGGACTGCCACAGATGATAAACATTCTGATAAAGACCTTTATACAGAGTATCTTCTGTGATCAGATCCCGGATAACAAAACAGATCGACTGATTGATCAGGTCATCATTGATATGATGGGCATAATCTTCACAGGAGCCTCTGGAGAGATAAAGCAATGAATTTGAATATTGCGGCAGATATGAGAGTCTCACTTTGGAAAAAGGAAGAGCTAACCTTCGGTTTTTTGACTTTTCTTTCTGAATTCCTCTGGCGTAAACAGAAAGCAGTCGATCTTCTCTGGTCAGAAGTCGAATTATTCCATCTGCTTCTTTATAGTCACTGCAGCCTAAGACCAAACCCGAAACTTCATCTTCCTTGAGTTCAGGCTCGTTTTGACTGGTCAGCTGCTTATGATCTTTATTCATCTTTTCAACTCCTTTCCTGACTATTTTTGCTAATCTGGCTGATTTATTTGCGGATCGATTCAGAAGATAAACTTTGATCAATACGCAAAAAACAAAAGAACTCCTTCAGCATTCTGAAGGAGAAACAATTGTCCTGAATCCTGAATCGTCTGAGAATTATTCAGAGAGTTCATCGAGTCCAAATTCTTTGATTTTCACTTCTTTATTTCGCCAGTTCTTTTCAACCCGAACATAGAATTCAATAATGACTGGCATGCCCACTTTCTCACGGATTTCAGACTGGCATGCAATTCGAATGTCCCGAATCATGGATCCCTGTTTTCCAATCAGAATTCCTTTTTGAGAATCGCGGTCAACAATGATCAGGAAAGATAAGATCATCCGGCCTTTTTCAATTTCCTTGCGTTCTAGTATTACCGCAATGGAATGCGGAATTTCATCATGGGTTTTCTGCAGAATCTTTTCACGGACCAGCTCGCACAGCTGAAAATTCACGCTGTGGTCACTCTTCATTTCTTCCGGATATAAAGGCGGCTGCTTTGGCAGATATTGTCTGAATACTTTCAGAAGCTCATCGAGATTGACCTTATCTTTTGCCGAAATGGGTACGACATCATTAAAGTCGTATTTATCGGTCCAGTATAAAAGCTTCTTTAATACCTTTTCTCTTGGCAGCTTATCGATTTTGTTGACTAAAAGAACCACTGGTTTATGCAAGGTCTTGATTTTATTCAGAATAAATTCATCGCCAGGTCCAAAAGCCTGAGTGATGTCGATAATCCAGGCGATCACATCTGAATCTTCCATCGCGATGTAGGCGTTTTTATTCAGAACTTTTCCTAAATGCTGCTGAGGCTTATGAATCCCAGGAGTATCCATGAAAACATATTGTACGTCATCTTTAGTCAGAATACCTGCAATGTTATTACGGGTTGTATTGGGTTTATCAGACATGATGGCGACTTTTTCATTCAGGATCGCATTCATCATGGTCGATTTACCCGCATTCGGCCTTCCAACGACCGCAATAAAGCCGGATTGATAGTCTTCAGGAATTTCCTGATGAAGCAGATCATGTATCATCATCTGCGAATCGTCCTCAAGTTCTACAGCTTCTTCTTCGTTTTCCTCTGCTTCTTTTAACTCATCACTGATTTCATTAAATTCTTTTGTTTTTATATCTTCCATTTTTTCTTCCTTTGATTATTCACCAGCCACCAAGTTTGAATGACCAATGATTTCTTACCTGTCTGATGACTTGCTTTTCCTGATTAAATCCTCAAAGCATTCAGACACTCAATGATTTCTTTCAGGCTGCCATCAATTCTTCTTAACTTCTGCAGCTTGTTCTTTTCGATGGCTGCTGAATTCACTGCTTTATTTCAGAAAATTACCAGATTGATTTCATGTTCATGTTATTCCTTTTATTCAACAAGAAATCTTGCTAAAGGTTTTGAATAAAGAGAATGAGTCGGGGGATATAAATCAGGCAAGCCATTAAAAAGGCAAAACAGCTGACCAGAAAGACGGCTCCAGCGGCCATATCCTTGATCAGTTTTGCCTGTTCAGTTCTTTCGGTAGAGATGTAGTCAACAACTTTTTCTATGCACGAATTAAAGATTTCTGCCATTAAAACCAGCGTGATCGACAGAATAATCCATAACCATTCATTAAGATGAATGTTCAGAATGATTCCAGCAAGAACTGCCATGATGGCCAGAATAAACTGAAAGCGAATGCTTCGGTCGCGGACGATTCCATAGCGAACTCCAGCAAACGCATATCGAAACCTATCGAGTAACCACTTCATCCAGGATCACATCCTGCAGATGAAACATCTCTTTTTCATCTTCGGGTTCCATATGGTCATATCCCATTAAATGCAGCAGACCATGACAAAAGAGAAAATCAAGTTCGCGCCTTTGTGAGTGCCCATATTCTTCGGCCTGATCCCTGACTGCCTGGATGTTAATAAAGATATCTCCGAGCTCCTGTTCTTCTTCTTCAATCAGAATATTTGAAGGATCATCCTGCAATGCAAATGAGATAACATCCGTCGAGCGATCAATCTTACGGTAGGTTCGATTGATCTCATGAATCTGTTCTGGGGTTGTAAAGATGACTGAACAGACCAGATCAGTATTTCGGCCTGTTTCTTTACATGCATTCGCAAATATTTTTTCAAAATCCTCAAGGCAATCCGGATAAGGATTGGTTTGTGTCAGATCATTCAATACGATTTCCATATCTCCATTATATCCGCCAACCAAGTGATTGACCATTCGGTGATCTCTGAAACGAATCTGATGAAACAGCACACATTCAAGTAAGCTCATTGCTTTTGAAATTGCCTTCACTGTAACCTTTTGAAATTTGCATGGGCTTAGATCCTCCGGTTCCAGTCGATATTCTGTATTCGACTAGAACTGGAGGATTTTATGCATAATTATCTGTTTTCCAAATCCCGTGAACTGAATCAGGAACAGTGGATGAACCTGGTTGATCAATACCAGGTGTCAGGTCTGACTCAGGCTGGCTTCTGCGTCCAAAACGGCCTGGCTTTATCCACCTTCCAGTACTGGCGCAGAAAAGCTGCCGTCGTATCGCCTGCTTCAGCGGCTCTTGAATTCGTAGAAATTGACAGGACGGTCTTCCTGGATTTGGAAGGATCAGACGAGAGTCCAAAGCCGGTGATTGAAATCACTGACAGCGACCGAACGATCCGT
>NZ_MPJW01000199.1 GCF_001945525.1 Ileibacterium valens | reverse complement strand
ACGGATCGTTCGGTCGCTGTCAGTGATTTCAATCACCGGCTTTGGACTCTCGTCTGATCCTTCCAAATCCAGGAAGACCGTCCTGTCAATTTCTACGAATTCAAGAGCCGCTGAAGCAGGCGATACGGCGGCAGCTTTTCTTCGCCAGTACTGGAAGGTGGATAAAGCCAGGCCGTTTTGGACGCAGAAGCCAGCCTGAGTCAGACCTGACACCTGGTATTGATCAACCAGGTTCATCCACTGTTCCTGATTCAGTTCACGGGATTTGGAAAACAGATAATTATGCATAAAATCCTCCAGTTCTAGTCGAATACAGAATATCGACTGGAACCGGAGGATCTAAGCCCGTGCAAATTTCAAAAGGTTACTGTCTGTCTGAGCTTTCAAAGCGTATCCGACATGAAAGCGTAGAAATCTGATACGAAAAAGTCTGACTTGCTTCTTTGGGCCAGTCAGACTTTTTACTTTTATTCATTCAAAAATTTCATGCCATCTCTCAAAATCAGCCAGTCAAAACACTTATTTGATCTTGTAAAGTACGAATTATATTTTCAGGCAGCCGGTTGTTGAGTAACAGCCGCCGGTTCCTGAGAGGGTTCAGGAGCAGGTTCTGGAACAGGTTCCGGTTCAGGCGTTGGTTCAGGAACTGGAACAGGGGCTGGCTCAGGTTCAGGCGTTGGTTCAGGAACTGGGTCTGGTTCAGGAGCAGGCGTTTCTGGAACCACCGGCGGAGTATAAATCGGCGCTTCTACAACCGGCGCATTATAGACGGGCTCATTATAAACTGGTTCCTGGACCGGTTCATAATATTCGTACTCAGCTGAATATTCAGGATCAACCTGATTATTGCCTTCAGTTTCTGCTTCTCCATAGTCTGGAGCCGGCGCTTCATACGTATCAATCATATCTGTAATTTCTTTTCCAGAATCTCCACTTTGAACTGCTTTGATCAGTTTATCTGCAAACTTCACCGTATTCTGATCAAGAATAACTACAGAAGCGTTTCCGTAAGCTTCAGCACAATATCGATTGTCTGGTGTTCCGGATAAAGAATAAGAGATAAATGTCCATTGAGGCATCTGATCAAGCTGAAACTGAATCAGTTCAGAAATTTCATCCTGGGAAACGTCAGTCCAGAAGTTCCCTTCGATCGCATCAATCAAAGCGGGATATCTGGCAATAACTTCTGGGGAGGTTGCTTTCCTGGCAATCTGAGTCAGAACTTCCTGCTGGTTTTTAATTCTTTGAAAGTCACCTTCAGTATAGGCATATCGCTCTCTTGCATAACATAGAGCAGCTTCCCCATTCAGATGATTGACTCCCTCTTCAACACCATATTCGGTTCCAAACATATCGTTGGTATAGAAATAATCTACAGCATAACCAGGGGCTACATTGACATCAATTCCGCCTAACGCGTCTACGATACTGACAACAGCTGAAAAGTTAGCCCGGAATACATAGTTGATATCAATTCCCATCAGCTCTTCAATGGTTTTTGCGGTTGTATTGTAAGTATGAATTCCAGTATGAGTCAGTTTATCGTACTGTCCTTCCAGACAGTCATATTCAGGATCGCAATATGTCTTAACATAAGCATCCCGGGGAATACTAACTAAAAGCACAACATGGGTCTTTGGATTCACCACCGCAAGCATATTTACATCTGAACGGTCAGTATCACCCAGCCCACCGCGTGAATCAGATCCATTAATTAACACTGTAAATGGTTCTTCAGTAATATCGGTTACTGCATCAGCCGCAGATGTCGCATTCGTATAGTAAGTAAACGAATAAATCACTTCTGCCTTATCTTTAAAATCTGTGAATTTAGCTAAATGGGTAATATTGGACTCGTGAACCTGATTAATTGCGATTGCACTGACTTCCTTATCGTATAATGCATCTGCTAACGGACCAAAATTATCGTATTGTTCTTCCTTAACTGTAATTCCCTTATCCTTTAAATCATTCAGTAAATGGGTTATTCCAACTGCATTTACATTTTTGACGACTCCGATTTTCTTATCCTCAAGATCTTTATCTGATTTGATTGCAGAATCTTTCAAGGCATACACCTGAACGACATTGGCAATCTTACCTGAATGAGCTGCTGTCAGGGCTCCAAGCATATTCCCGGTCTTGGCTACATAGAAAGAACCAAATCCACATCCCGCTGCTAAAGCCACCGCCAGAACAGAACAGGCGATCTGGGTTCCTGTCTTTTTTGCCGCAAATAAAACAAGCACCGAGACCAGACCGCAGAGTATGGCAGCAGCGGCGATCAGAATCAGCATATAATTCTGACTCAGAATATTCAGAGCATTAATCTGACCGACAAAAAGCACGGTTACAATGCATAACAAAATACAGATCAGAATACGGATGAGTAAAAACTTCTTCGATGTACCGTCTGAATTCATAGACTATCCTCACTTTCAACTCAATCGTCGATCTTCAGGCAGACTGAGTATAAATGAAATTACTTTAAACATAATAAAATAATCCGCGCTGAAATCATAGTTTCTTATGTCAATCAAACCTTACGATGGATAATTCCATTCAAAATCTGTTCACCAGAGAGCAATAAAGTAATCCCTATCATTCCAAAATATATAATTCCACTGACGGCAAGATAAATAAAAACGGGCAATGAACTAAAGATTTCCAGTCGGATAAGCCAGAAAGCAGGAATACTGACCAGAAGAACAAGTATCAGCTGTTTCCACTCTGTTTTGGGTAATATTTTCCTTAGCATTGAACGTAAAATCCAGAATTGCCAGGCAGTGACAACCGTCTCGGCAATTAATGTTCCAATTGCAGCTCCGCTGCTTGCCATCGACGGAATCAGAAGACAGTTAATCAGTAAATCAGTCACTGCTCCGGCACAAACCGAAATCATGACCTGCTTTTCTTTGCCCGTTGGAACCAGGATCTGTATCCCTGTAATATTCGAAAGACCAATCAGGACAAGAGTAGGCATCAGTATAATCATCGGCATTGCCGCTGCGAGATAATCCTGTCCACTGATCAGAAGAATCGTTGGTCTTGCCATGACCATACAAAACAGACTGACGGGGATTGAAAACAAAAGCACAAAGCTGATGGCTTTTGAAATCAAAGCTTTGAATTCTTCGTTTCTATTCTGGGAAGCATATTCGCTCAGTCTTGGAAGCATGACAGTTCCTAATGAAGTGACCAGTGTCACCAGAAGTGACTTTATTTTAATTGCAGCGTTATAAATCCCAACATCATAATCAGATTTCATAAACCCAAGCATGACTGTATCCAAATTGGTATAAACCGTCGTAGCTACCGTCATGCCAAAGAAAACCATGATTGGTTTCATATGTCTTCTAAAATCCATCTCCATTCCTTTGGCTGCTTTCAAATAAGGAATTGCCCTGAAAAAATTAACAAATCCAGAACCAAAAGAAGATAGAACCGTCATCACTCCATACCATAGGTAATCCTGTTCCGTATGGATGAATAAGAACATTGTAACAACCGCAATCACTTTAAAAATCAGGGATACAAGCGTAATTGCAGAATAATCCTCTAATCCCTGAAACAGCCAGGTGACACCAATCACATTAAGGAAAATCGATGCTGAAGCGATGATCATTAACGTCTTCTCAGCAGCCATCTGCGGAACAAGAAACAATGCCGCTCCAAAAGCTGCATAGGCAAACAAGGACATGAACAGGTTGATACACAGAAGCTCCTTGAGTACCAATGCCAATTTGACCGGATCATTTTTATTCTGAGCCACCGCTCTGACCCCATAAGTTGGAATTCCAAGCATGGCAGCCATAGTAAAATAAGCAGCTGTTGACATGGCAAACGCGACTTTTCCTGTTCCGACGGGCAGAATGACGCGTGAAACATACGGAAAGGTGATTAACGGAAAAAGAATGGAGGATGCGCTTAAAATAAAATTCATGATGAAGTTGTAATGAATAGAATGTTGTTTCTGTTTCATATCAGTCTTCCCACCTTTTTGAACCATATTAGTTATTCATATAGAAAAAAAGAGAATCTTTTACTGATTCTCTTTCATTCGATCATATTTTGCAAGCGCGGAGGCAATGACCTGATCCATATCGTAGTAACGATATTCACCAAGACGTCCGCCAAAGATAACATTCTCTTCCTGATCAGCCAGCTCTCTGTATTTCTGATAGAGCTCAGTATTCTTTTCATCATTGACAGGATAATAAGGCTCATCACCTGGTTTCCAGTCCATCGGATACTCTCTGGAAATGATCGTCTTATCACTGCCGGTATCTTCAAACCATTTATGTTCAATGATTCTTGTAAATGGAGTTTCACGATCCGTATAATTTACGGCAGCATTTCCCTGAAAATTCGGAATATCGAGCTTTTCTTCTTCAAAGCGAAGCGAACGGTATTCGAGCGGGCCCAATTTGAAGTCAAAGTAAGCATCAATTGGCCCGGTATAAATGGTCAGATCCGCCAGTGAATCAAGCTCTTCTTTATTTTCAAGATAATCTGTGTTCAACCGAATATCTGCACCATCAAGCATATTCTCAACCATCTTCGTATAGCCACCCATTGGAATCCCCTGATAGAGTGCATTGAAATAGTTGTTATCAAAGGTCATTCGAACCGGCAGACGCTTAATAATAAAAGCTGGAAGTTCGGTACAATCCCGTCCCCATTGTTTTTCAGTATATCCTTTAACCAATTTTTCATAAATATCTCTGCCGACAAGCGAAATGGCCTGTTCTTCCAGGTTTGTTGGCTGATGATCAATTTCCTTTCGCTGTTCATCAATTATTTTCTGGGCTTCATGGGGCGTACTGACACCCCACATCTGATTGTAGGTATACATGTTAAAAGGAAGTGAATAGAGCTTTCCTTTATAGTTTGCAACTGGAGAATTGGTAAAACGATTGAATTTAGCAAAACGGTTTACATAATCCCAGACTTTATCACTATTTGTATGGAAAATATGAGCACCATACTGATGGACATGAATTCCATCTTCAAAACGGGTATATACATTTCCTGCAATATGATTTCGTTTATCAATAACAAGAACTTTTTTTCCATCGTCCATCAGCTGCCTGGCCATCACCGCACCATACAGACCGCTTCCGACGATCAAGACATCATATTTTTTCATAAATAACTCCTTTGTTAGACTATGGGAGCTTTTACAGTTGGTAACACTCAGCTTACTTCAGACGAAACTGATCCAGACTGATATGGCTTCCTGATTGAATCTGACCAGTACTCACCTGCTCAAAGAATTGCTTCATTGCCCCGGTATTGATCATTTTTACGTTATAGTCAGAAAACCGTCTGCTCTTTTCATTGGTATATATTTGATCGGGTCCTGTTTCAGTAGAATGAATTTCTTCCAAAAGTCCATCCTTGTTCAGTGTAAATGACAGTGAATTTTCTGAACCGGGAACCTGGGAGTCGGCTGCATTTTTCGCTTCGACTTCAATTACATAGCTGCCCTTTTCCGTCGCTGTACTTTTAAATTCATTTCCTGAATACAGATAGGCTGCAGGTATGGAAATATAATCCTCCACCTGCATCTCTTCATCGACCTGATAAAAGTCCTGAAATATACCCCCATCATCAATAAAAGCCCACATTCCTGAGAGAACTTCGAGATAGCAGCCATCTAAAGTATGTTTATGCCCATTCTTTAGTCTGTATTGAGCAATTCGGCTGCCGCCTTCTGGAAATTCTGAAATCATGTATAGATTTTCCTTGTCAAATTCCACACTGACTTCAAACGACGTATCTTCATTCGCTTCAGGGGAGCGGAACTTTTCGATCGAATTCATTCGATAGCTGGTCAGTCTGAGATCATTGCGGTCAACCTGCTCAAGAACCTCATGAATAGAAAGAGTTGAATTTTCTGTCTGAGAGGAAGAGTTTATGGGTGCTGCACAACCGGCCAGCATCAAAGTACCTAGCAAAGCAGCATCTCTGGTTTTTGATAATGTCATTCAACTTTCCTTCTCTCTTTATGTTTATAAAATCCTTTATCTTCTATCTTATTTAATCATGTTTCCAGAAAAACCAATACAATAATTTACGGTAGACTTTAAACCAGAATTTATCATGATATTTATTTTGAAGGTGATATCTCTTCTGAGAATCTTCCGGCAGCAAAAATTCCATGCCTGCCCCCATCTTGACTTCACAGGGGTGACACATCCCACAGGGACGTCCCTGATAAGGCTGATGGCAGAACCAGACATGTTTCATAATATCAAGATAACCCCATTCCTTAATGAGTCGAAGCATGTCTGATTCAGTTTTTTCAAAAATAGGCAGCAGGATATTTCCAAACAAAAGCATTCCATCTTCGGATGATTCATCAGGATCGGCACAATACTCTTCAATCCCATTGACTTCTTTACGAATCACTTTACAGGAATCAAGAACCGCATGAATCATATGTGATTCTTCAACAGGTAATTTCTCAATTCCTAATTCAATTTGAGGATGATCATAAACATAGCTTGAAAGATATTCCATCTGAGTGCCTAACCCAGTTTTTTCTCTGACTCTTCGATAAGCAGCGGAAACTTCAGGATGAAGTTCGATATTTCGAATATCTACACTGATCAGATCAAGAAAATCAGCCTGAGTTTCTGGCCGTTCTTTCAAAAGCTGAGTAATTTTATCCATGGCTATGCGTTCAAATTTTTCGGAATGACGATCATCCCCATGAAGATAGTATGGCTGGATCTGAACCGGCATTCGAGAGAGTTCACAGATCCTGAAACTTGAATCCCATCCTCCAGTCCAGAAAATCTTTACTATAGGTTTTTCACTTTGCGTTTCGTTCATTTTGTTCATACTTTCTAAGACATCTTGGTCATTTCAGTTTTTTAAAAGGCTCTATTTAACTATTTAACTACATAACTAAATCCATTCACCGAGCTTTTTATCCCATTTATCCGGTTTGAATCCTTCAAAGCCGCAGGCAGGAATAAAAGTCATTTCTCCAAAATAAACAGAACCATCGATTTCAAACAGATCCACTCGAACGAATTCAAAAGGTTCTGAAAGCTTTTGAGCCATAGAAATCATTTCAGATAACTGCTTTGGTTTTTCAGGAATCGAATCTGCGTTTGGATGTTTCACTCTTTCCATATCGAGATGATTCCAGGAACAGTCGAAGAAATCTTCTTTTAAATTGCTGGATCGTTCGGAACAAACCAGAATAATTTCCGGTTTTCCATGAAAACAAAAAAGCTTATAATCCTTCAAATCATTTCCCATATATTTTTCGACGATCAAAGCGGGCCTGACATCTTTGTACGGAGCTTCCCGCCATTGATTGTAATAATTCTCTTTCAGATTTTTCTGAATCTCTTTTTTTATCTTTGAGGAGTATGGATTCTTTTCAGAAATAATCCATACTCCTCCTGAATTATGCGTTGTTTTTAAAACGAATCGCCTGGGTAAATTTGTTAAAGATTTTTCAAACTCTTCGAGATCTGAAAAAGTCGCGATCGTTGGAATAATGCATTCTTTTGACAGCAAACTGGCCGCTTTAGATTTCGCAAGATGTTTATCTACCCATTCACTGTAAATTGGACCAGAATATTTCAGCTTGAGCAATTGAAGTTTTTCATTAAAAGTTTCAGGTGAATTCCAATTTAATTTTTTATTCATCAATCCTCGAAAAGTGCAGCTCAGATATAGTCGATCTGGCAATAGTTTAAATGGAATTTTTGATTGAACCACAAATGGAATTTTCCATAATTTATTAATTAACGACATTTAACTCGCATGCCTTTCAATTTCAACCAGAGGGTTCTTGTAGATATCATTTCCCAGATTCCCTATATCTTCGATCATCAGATTATTTTCCCAGAGTACAAATGGCCAGGCTAACTGGTCTCGAAAACTCTCGGATTTGATAAATTCCTGCCACCATAACTCCAAAAGTTCAACAGATTTTTCATTTTTAAGATCACTCACAATCACCGTTGCCTCGTTCATTCCAAAATGAGCCGGAAAACCAGCACTCTTATATCTTGTCATTTGAAGATCAATTTTATCTGGATCTCCTCTTCGAAGCAGCTTGCAGGATTCAGCTTCAGAGAAAATATCATCGCGCTCTCGATGATTATGCATAGCAATTCCAGTTTGTACAGGAACTCGTTTAACCATTTTTCGAATATCCGCCGTGACCCGAACATTTCCATCCAGATAAATTGCGTAATCATATCGATCTTTAAAAAACTCGGCTGGATGAAATTTCGCGTAGCGATTTGCCAGGATATTTCCAAGATTTAGATGAGATTCATCTAATGGAATAATTTCAAAACGGTCTGAAAGAAATTCATAATTTTCTGGCTGATCTGTAAGTAAAAAGTAATCAGCATTGTCAAAATCAGGAAGATGATCAGGTATCTGATCATAACCACCAAGAACGCAAGTATAAATTGCGATTTTAGCTTCATTAATATTGACTTGATTTGAGTCAACTTCAGGACGATCTAAATGATTGAAATAACGTTTTCTGATTTTTTTTGTTGCTTTATAGTCTTTCACATCTTTTGACAGGCCCTTAAAATCGCCTTTCTTTATCTTAGACCAATAATTCAAAAAGGCTCTTCCTATTGAATTTTCTGGACTGTTTTTGATGGCAATTTTCTCGTTGGAAAGTTGTTCAAGCCATTTCAAAACTTCATTACTATTATCCATATTGTTACCATATACTCGTTTCTATAAATTAAACATTAATTCAAATTTGGCCTTTTGTTTCTGTATTATTAATAAATAATTTAAGATTATTTTTTTATATTATTCATTTAGAATAGCAAGTGGTTTTTAAGACTGTTCCGATTAACATTTTTAATAATATCTTCATTAAAAGAGAGAAATATCAATGATTTCCGAGATCAAGAGATTTTAATTTCGTAAGTTTGATCTCAGCCGACAGATTTTAATAATCAACACAATCAGACTAAATACTATTAAAATTATTGATGGAAGAGAATAGAGAATTGAAGCTCCCATCAACTGATGATTCATAACAATCGTATCTCCATACAACACCGTAATTAGAATTGCAACTAAATAAATAATTAGATTCCAATGATAGCATCCAATTATCACCATTATCTGATTTATAAAGATCGCCAGTGTGTTTAATCCTCCACCAATTAATAAAATGAGAAATTCCGACATATAGGGCATTAAATCTATCGAATAAACCATTCCAAGAAGCTTCAATCCAATAATATAACCGAATACTATAATTGTCAGAGACAACAGTATAATCACAAAAACCTGTTTTAAAATCATTTTTATGAATTGTCTTTTTCGTCCATAAGTCCATTCCACACTAATCTGTGTTATATATGGACGGTATATTACAGTAGCTAGAAGATTAATAGTAAAGACAGGTACAAATAGTATCGCAAATATTCCTTGAACCTGATCATTCATCACGCTATCAATGGCATATTTCGGAGCGTTCGTGAGATAGATTGATATAAAACCAGCAATACATATAGGAAGACAAACCCATAATAAATTTTTAAACTTAGCGATCTGTAGTTTTCGTATATGGCATCTAAACGACTCGCAAAAATCTTTATTTTGTATATAAACTAGAAGAATAGATATGATTAAAGCTCCGATAATTCCAATAACCAAGCTACCTGTAATTAATAACAGTACAATCAGGACTGTCAATGACACCAAGTATCGAATAGTTTGTAAGATTAATCCAATATCTATTCTTCCTTGTCTCTGATATTCGTCATGAAATAGCGCTTCATAAACATCAATCGCTCGGAACAAGGAGTAAAACAACACAATCAATGCTTTTTCGCCAGAATATCCATTTTTAAAAATGATAAAAATTAACGATACAATCATGAGCACCGATGAAAAGAGGTTAATATATACAAAATCCGAAAACGAATATCTATTGGTAACATCTGCTATATGATAATTTCGAACACCGAAAAAGCCGATGGCCTGAACCTGATAAGCAACTGCAGTGGCGATTGAAAAAAAACCTGCAATCTCTGTCTGACCTGCTCTGGTCATAAAAAAAATAATAACAGCTGTCATAGATGCATTTAATAAACTCGAAATTAAATTCCAAAAGGTAGCGCGTTTCAAAATAACCTTCTCATTGTTGGACTCAAACATCCAAGTTTTGAATTTTTTCATATCAATTCCCTTCTGTGATAGATAGATTTTATTTACATGTCAAAATCATGCGGATAGCCTTTTTGAGGTAGAAATTTTCTTTAAAAAACTTAGATTACTCACTAATAACGGCTGAAATAATACAAGCGCTTATTTTTAAAACGGTATAAACTATTTTGAGCTATTTGTTAGTAATTTTTTCATCAACGGGAGTATAGGCATGGATGATCTGTAATAAGTCCACTGTCATAAAGTTAGGATTGTGAATCTTTCGTCCATTAACATTGACTTTTTGTAAAAGCATATTAACTTCTCCATCTTTGCATTCAGTCAATTTGGACAGATGTTTGAACATTCACTAATCATATAAGTCACTCTGGATTTCGCCAAACCGGGAATTCCTGAATATGCTTTTTATAAGCCTGACCACTTTGATCTTTTCAGCACTGACATTCAAAAACAGTTTATTGCGGATCCATCGGCTGACAGACTCCATCACTCGATTGGCCGCCACTTCCGATTTAGTAAGGATGAGAAAATCGTCGGCATAACGGACATAGCGCAAACCTCTTTTATCCAGTTCCCGATCCAATTCCGTTAAGTAGATGTTTGCAAGTATTGGACTCATGGGGCCTCCCTGAGGAGGGCCTTCTGCCGTCTTAACTTTTACTCCATCTTCCATAACTCCGGCTTTTAGAAACTTCCGGATTAGATGCAGGATCACATCATTATTGATTTCTTTTCTAACGCATGAAATGAGTTTATCGTGGTTGACTCTGTCAAAGAATTTCTCAATATCAAAGTCAATGATCCACTCATATCCTTCGTTCAGGTACACAAGAGCCTGATTGACTGCGTCCTGTGCTTTCCTTCCAGGACGAAATCCATAACTGAATGGACTAAATAGGGGTTCAAAGCAAATTTGAAGGGTCTGAGCCGCCATCTGTTGAACTGCTCGATCAACCACATTAGGGATTCCTAATGGTCTTTTCTTGCCATTCGCTTTTGGAATATAAACTCGCCTGACTGGCTGAGGTTTATAGGTCTTATTTCAAATGTCCTGAATGAGCTGATATTTATTCTCAGCCATCCACTGATCGAGTTCTGTGGTTTTCATTCCATCTGGTCCGGGAACGCCTTTGTTTGCCATGACAGCTTCTACTGCCCGCTTAACATTGTCTTCGCTAAGCATATGGCTCAAAGGATCCCACCTACCAAATTGGTGCGTTTCGTGATACTCGTTCATTGTTCTGTCTTTCCTTTCTGTCATCTTTACAGTGAAAGAATCATCTCATCTGGTGAACAGCTGACCTTTAGACATACGTTTCTATCGGCTTTGCATCCAAAATTGCAGACTATCTAAACACTTAGCAGACTTACTTAAGACTTGTTTATCTGTTCAGCCCTTCGGCTTATGCCTACTATGGCTTCTGCTGACTTCCTGCAATAAACCTTTTTCGACCACCGGCACCGCTTTGAACCTGGTCCATTGACTGATTCACGAAGACAAGCACGGATGTTTGCAGGATCTTGCGGAGCAAGACACATAACTTTCATTTCATGGCCTCCTGATTTACCGCTTCGGTATTCGTTCATCCTTAGGGTTAAGGTACAAACACGCCCGCTTGTGCTTCTCTATACTCGCCGATGAAAACCTGTGACTAGACTTCACCATAAACTACACACCTTGCCCTGTACACCAAAAAGAACATAAAAGAAGGTAATCTTTTATGTTCTTTTTCTCTTCTATTTATTAAAAACATATTACAATATTGAGACTTCTGAAAACCAACTCGCGTATCTCAGACAGTTTCTTTAATCTAGTTACGCAAAAAAATAATTTCATTAATATACTAGATTCGATCATGAGCAGACAGCACTTTTTTAAGTACATCAGCTAAAATACTAAGACATCATAACTAAGGTTTCAGATGAGAATATCTATTTATTTAACGTAAACATAAAATTTTCGCCCATCAGAATCTTCAGATGTTGTACCGTACAAATGGAATCCAAGATCAGAAAAGTTAACTTGAGAATTTTCAGTAATCAAGGTATTAATTTTATATTGATCAATTACTGACTTAAGATCAACTTCATTCACATCATCTGGATTACTAATATATGCGTCATAAATAGCTAAATCTTCAAGACTAAACGATCCAAACTCTGGATTTTCATTTTGAGGATATCGATGATTATTGCACAAAATAATTGAATCAGGCGAGAAAAGCCTTAGCTCCAGTGGAATTTGAGCATCTACATTGTCAATTACATAGGACATATTTGATAATACGATTCTTTGTCCTAATTCTTTTGAAGCTTCATTAAGAATATTCCCTATTTCAACAGTTACTTTTGGCGTCAATGCTGGATGCTCAAAGATCACTTCATAAAATTTACTAATCGGAACTTCTCCTGGTTTATCAAGCCCAGTAATAGCTCCACCACTTACACCATAAGTATATAGAACAAAGGACGAAAGAAGAGCTGTACTAACGTCCCCAAAAACCATCAACATACGTTGCGATTTAACAATGTAGAAAATAATACCCAATAAATAAATCCATGCTGTAAACGCGATAAAACAAGTTAATGCTGCTGTTGCTCTGGCGAGAACAAAAGGATAGATGGAAATTGCTGCTGTAAAAGTATTTAAAATAGGACAACCTATTAAAAGATAACATACAACGATAACAAGATTATATTTATATATCAGTTTACTTTTAAATATGAAAGAACCAATGAAACTAATTAGAAATAATATAAAGATAGGTTTCTTGATAAATGAATTTAATAAGTGAACTGAAGTTTCAGACGTTACTTTAATAGGCATTAAAAGGGGAATATTTCCACAAGCCATATATAAAACAACATTACCTAAAACCACCACAGCAAGTAGAATAAAAGCAGATTTCTTCGAACTGCTTTTCCTAAATAGCAAAAATACGAATAAATACGAAATTATACAAGTTATAATCAGAGGAAGTGCGACGCCACTTTTAGTTAATAAAACAAACGAAATAATTAGAACTTTTATAATTAAAGAGAGATTAATTTTCTTCTTTTTAATAAACGGGGCAATTAGCCATATAAAAGAAACCATTCTAACAAGTACAGAGCCATAATAAAAAGCAGAAGAAATTTGGTTCATATCTTGCATATCTATCAAATTCATCTCTCTGGATAGGACTTCATTTGAAAGAAAAACGATGAGGATGACTGTTGCATAATCCGAAATTGGATAATTAAAATTAAGTCTCATTGCTCGAAACAGAATCTCAGATAAGTAAGAAACTGTACAGCATGTAATAAGTAAGTTTATCCAAGCCATAAAAAATCTGGCAAAGAGTGTTGTTGGAATCCTAATCAAACTCAAATAATAACCATATTCAAGTTCATGAGTATTTAAAGAATAGGAATCTATATGATGAAGCTTTCCAAAACCACTCACCAAGTTTTCCGAATGAAAATCATCTATCTGCCATGGTATACCTATTTTTGATAGATAAAAACCGTCATCCAGGTGGTTTGACAACCAGAATCCAGGATAATTTCCCATCTGTAAAAATAGAAGGATAAATATCAGTAGAAATAGAAAATAATGTTTTTTTATATCATTTAATAAACTTCTAAACAGATTTACTTTTTTTTCTTTAATCATCAACAACCCTAATAAGACAGCCAATATATGCCAAATAGTCATTGTTATGGCAAAAAAACTCCATGGTAAAAAAAGAATCTGCGTTATCACTCCTAAGATTCCGGCCATTAAAGATGTAGTTAAATATCCATAAATTATCTTTTTATAAAACGAATTATCATTTGGATAAATGCTTCCAAGTAAATATATATACAGAAAATAAATCGTTAAAAACAAAAAACCTTTTATATAATCAATGACCATTTCCCCTAACCACCCCTTTAAGCGCCATTCTTCCGTTTCTGATTTAATTGTTTGCTATTATATAGCAACCTAACCGGGTAGATGAATCTTTGACTTCTTCGTGCTGTGATGACCGAAGATATGGGATTGCAGTCACATTATTTTCGACTTGTAAAGTTTTTTTGAAATTTAACAATTCTTTATCATCCATAATAAAGTGTACTTCAGCACTTTGGTGATGTTCATGAATATCCATACTAATAGGCCAGTTAAGTGCACATTCAATGACCATACGACAATAATCATACCCAGTTGTCAGTGGAACAAGATGTGAACCTATGCAATCTCCACCCATTCTAGCCCCAATTTCAATAATTGTAATATCATCTTTGTAGATTTTTATTTCAGTGTGGGAAGCCCCTTGTTTAATATCTAGGCTATTTAATGCATGCTCAACAACTTTTTTAACTTTTTCTATCATTTGAACAGATAAACCAGAAGGTTGGATATGTCCTTTTTCAATAAAGTGAGGAGCCCCAGTAGTTAATTTCTTGGTTGCTGTAAGAAAATGATGTTTTCCATTTTGGGATATATACTCGACAGAATATTCATCTCCTAATACATAATCTTCTATTAAAACGACCTGATTAAAACTCTCTTGCCTAGCTGCATTAACGCCCTCTATGATTTCTGATTCTGTGTTTGCTAGATATATACCTCGGCTTCCCGATCGGTCTGAAGGTTTTATAATCAATGGCCAAGAATGTGTCGCTTCAATTTTATTTAGAGGATTGTCTTCAGGAAAAACTACTCGGCTTTTACAGCTCGGATCTGAATTTTTATTAAATATTTCCCGCATTCTCACTTTATCAGTAGATAATTGTGTGCTTTCCAAACTGTTTCCAGGAAGACCAAGACGATTCGCCACATAATTAACAGTTTTAACCGCCAGATCAGACGCGATCGTACAAATACCGTCTATTTTTAAATTATTACATATTTCTGTAATTTGTTCTTTTTCTATTATTGAAATCGGATAAAAATAATCTGCTAACGTTTCTCCTGGATCACCAACTTCCCAAGCAAAAACATGAGTTTCTAATCCGATGTTTTTTGCTTTCTGAATTAAAGGTTCCTGAAGATAGCTTGCTCCGATAATTGCAATTTTCTTTTTCATTTGATATGAACCTCATTAGTATTTTAGAGCAAGTAACCAGCTATAATCTGGAAGGTAAACAAAGTAATCAAATACAAATTTTCACAAATCGCAAGAGTAATAACACCCCATTTTAAACATTTTTTACCATTATGATTCACTAATGAATTTCGATTAAACAGATAGGAAGTGCAAACCATAACAAATATCAGCCACCCAATTCGTTCCAGGCGAAAAAAATTAGAATCCAATTTACATAATGGCAAGATTATTAATGATATAACGCAGATACCATAAGAAAGATTAATGTTCGACAGTCCCTGTTTACTCCTATTTATTTGTTTCTTATATTTTTGTAACCAAATCAGAATTATTAACTGTGAAAACACAATAGTGCAAACAACAAATAAGCCAATTGTTCCAATTGATTCTCCTGAAGTAAAATACCTTTCTAGGCGATCTCCTTGTATAAAACAAGACGCAATACCGATTAAATAATCCTTAAACATCATGCCTATTAAGGAAATACTAAGGAAACAAACAGTAAATATTCGTTGCCCAAAAGGATATAAATAAACCAGTATAAACAAGCTGTAGAATAAAATGGAAGAATGAACCAAAGTTCCAATTAATACAAGACCGAGGTAACAAGTTATATTTTTGAAACTAAAGCTTTTTAGATATCTTAATCCGAAAATAACCAATGCACTTCCAGCGAAGAAACGGATTTGAGTAATGTCCAATAAAATTGGAAAGATCAGCATGATCCCCCAAAAAAACATTCGCCCTTTAAATGATTTGCAAAAGAAATTCACTGAAGAATTGACCAGTAACAACGCTCCAAAGGCAATAATCGCTTTGACTAATGAGTAACTGAATCCAAAGGTGAATCCGATATTCATCAAGATATACCAACCTTTTCCTAAATAGGAATAGGGAATTCCTAAACTCATCTTATTGTATGCTGCGGCATAATTTGCAAAATCAGGAACCGATGCAGCTCTAAAGCAAATCAATGTAATGAAGGCAATAATCACGTATTCCCATATCATTTCTGAGTTGATTCGTTTCAGAAATAATACCGATTGACTAGGTTCAGCATGATCTAACAAATGTTCGAGCTTTTTATTAATCTGCAAAAGCCACTCTGTTTTAAATAAAAGAATAAAGATTATCAGCAGGTAGGCAATTAAAATCATTGGCTTCTCTCCATTAGGGCAGCTGCATCACTTCTTCCTTTTTTCCATGAATTCCACATTTTTTTGCGGCTACGATTTTTTGGAAATGTCAAAAAATAATAAACAAATTGAGCTGTCATCCATAAGTTAGACATTCGCTTACCAGCCAGATTAGGATATTTTTGATTAATGTAAGCAGAATTTCTTGCAATATAATAGAGTCTTAAGTCTGAATAAACTGGGCTAACAGAAAGTTTCTGAAAAATCGATTTACCAGTAATCTGATAAAGGAACCTGAATATTTCTACCTGCTTCCCCTCGCCCATTTGCTGTAGAAGATAGCTATCGTTTACGCGATATATAGATAACCCCTTCTGCATAAGTCTGATATTCAAATCAACATCAATACAATCAATAAAAAGACGTTCATTATATCCACCAACAGTCTCAATTGCGTTTGTCTGATTAAGAGAGGCAGAAGTTATGCAGTCGATTGGCTCTCGAATCTTCTCAATATCAGGAAGTTCAAGACTTTTATACTCTTCTAGACTGATTTTGTTATTATTCAATAAAAAAGGACACAAAATACCAATATTTTCTTTCATGTATGGTCGATAATTTTCAATCAGGTTATGGCTAACTACTGAATCCTGATCCATAGACAAATACCATCCATATTCATTGTCAACAGCATATTGAAACACCTGATTTAAAGCCGACGCTAAACCTTTATTGGTTTGATTTAATAAAACATGTATTGAATCAAATGAATTAGCTAAAGCAATGATCTGATCGCGATTTTCTGAATCATTATCGATAATTATTATCTCACTTACTTGATCCTCTAATGCTCGAATATTTTTACTCAAGAGAGTGATTTCAGGATTACAGGTGACAATCCCAGCTAATATTTCCGGCTCACCACTATTATTCTTTTTCATCATCCAGCCGCTTTCTTTCAATGTCTCTTTTTTTACGAGCATTTTTTAGTATTTCATAATCGCTTTGTTCATCAAGTGTTCTTGGAGTGTAATACCCACGAGTTAAAGATAAGTTTTCGTTATAATAAGGATCTCCATGTTCGAAATGATCAGTCCAGGTATCAGTTAAACGATCAAGTTCTGAGTAAAATCTATTCAGTTTTTCTGGGGTATCCTCTAACCCACGCGATAATGATTCATAATGATACATCGAATATTGAGGAAGAATAACATTATAGTAACCAGCATCTAAAAGTTTCAAACAGAAATCAACATCGTTATAGGCGACTTGATATCTTTCGTCTAATCCGCCTACTTCCCAATACTTCTTCTTAGTCACCATCAAGGCTGCACCAGTCACTCCAGCTACATCATGCTGAACCATTTTTAAATTACCATAGGAATTCCCCGCAACCTCTTCTTCAAGAAATAGATGATAGCCTCCTTCGATTCCCCATAGCACTCCATTATGCTGAATTCTTCCATTTTTGTATAGGAGCTTGATTCCCACAGCTCCAACCTCATCTCTGAGAGCATTCGAAGCCATTCCGTCCAACAAATCTCCATCAATAATTTCCATATCATTATTCATTAATAGAATAATTTCACCCTGACTCTGTCTTACTGCATAGTTATTGATCGCAGAATAATTAAATTCATCTTCCCAATGAAGCAATCTTACTTTGGGAAATTTGCTTTCAATAGTTTCGTAAAATCTGAAAGTTGCTTCTTCCGTTGAATTATTTTCGACAACCAGAATCTCATAATTTGGATAGCTGACTTTTTCTTGAATGGAAGATAATAGAACCTCCAATTCTCCAATATGATCTTTATTCGGAATGATAATGCTGATCATTGGATATTCCTGCATTTTGTATTTGACCATATAGGTCCCCAAATACGGACCATCCGAAACTACAGCATTTTTTCCATTCCTATCCATATAATCCTGGATAGCTCTTCTGCCAGCATCAAATGCCCAACGTTTGCTCTCAGGGTTAAGTGCAGTAGAATCCTCAGTCATTCGCCAATGATAAACCGGCTTAGATACATGTACAATTTTTTCAGCAGGAACGATTTCAATCATTCTCAGAAGAAAATCATAGTCTTGAGCACCATCGTATTCACTTCTCAAAAGACCAATTCTATCTAAAATGGATTTCCGTACAACAGAAAAATGATTGATGTAATTACATGAGAATAAATAATCAGGAGAATAATCCGGTTTAAAAAAGAGATTTCCAAGTTCCCCTTTTTTATTAATGATCTTATCTTCATCGGTATAAATAAAATCAGGATCTTTTTCATTGATTACCTTGACGACTTCAAACAGCGCATCTGGTCTTAAGGAATCATCATGATCAATAAATCCGATAAAATCTCCTTCAGCCATTTTTATTGCTTCGTTTGTATTTCCAGCAATACCCAAATTATTCCCAATTCTCTTATAACGAATTTTCGGATTATCTTTCAGTTTTTTTGCAACATACTCTTCAACAGAACGATCTTCTGATCCATCAGCTATACACAGTTCCCAATTGGAATACGACTGCTGATTCAACGAGCGTATTAAAATGTTTAAATATTTGAGGTCTGTATGGTAAGCAGCACAAACCAGAGAAATAAGTGGTTCATAACTGAACTTTGTATTTTTTTGTTTAGCTAGGTCATTTTGCGTAGGTGTATTTTCTCTATACCATTTCGTTTCTGCCTGTGCATCAACAATACTGTAGAGTTCATGTCTAAAAAGTCTGCGCGCTAAAAAACGCGATCCATTGGCTTTCCATAATGGATAAATACGCCCGATTCCTAAAACAGAAAAATTATTCATCAAAATTTCCGGTCTTGACGAACTCATTGATAGTGGAATCGTGAATTGTTTACTGTCTTTTTCAAGAACCAGATGAACAGAATTTTTATTATCAGGATGACAGAATACAATATCAAAACCAGCGTCCCGAACGTGCTCATCAAAATAAAATGGAGATTTATAATCAGGTAATTTGTTTAATTGCTGGTCAATTTTTTTGTTATCGCCATCAACAAGATAAACATTTACTTTTCCATTTTCAGGAGAAGCAGCAAAACCAGCTACCCGGTACAGAGCATCCCCTTCCTGGCGTAGAGTAAAATCATACATAAAATCGTCCTTGAGAACACTGCGCTCAAATTCAAGCCCTTTTAATTCCAGTACAGTTTCTCCATTTAAAACAAGTTTCATTTCTTTTGTTTTCTCACTCATTTTAGCTTTAATAATAAAGCCGCAATGAACAGTACTGTCAGGAGCCTGAAGACTGTTTAACACATCGGGACGGCTGATAATTGTCACATCTGCAGATACTGGTGAGTTATCAGCATAGACTTCTACATTTAATGATTCATGATTCTTGGTTAAATACCATCCACGGACAAACAGTTCATAGCCATCACTGGATTCATAATTTTCAAATTTTTCAAGACAATAGCGTTTTTTCATTCTGACACCTTTTGAAATTAAAAATATCCCCATTTTTTAAAGTATTTAATCCAGCTTTGAATATGTATTCTGAATAGATGAAAATTCTTATGTGATCCTTTTTCCCATCGATGTTCAACAGTTGTATAAGGACAATACATTACATCGCTGATCTGATTCATCCTTCTGCATAAATCAGCATCTTCAAGATACATAAAATAGGATTCATCAAACCCGTTTAATTGTTTGAATAAGTCGGTTTTGCAGACCAAAAAACTTCCCTGTGCAAATGGGACTTTAAACGGCTTAGAGTAATCTTCATGCGACAGCTCGTGAACGGCCACTTTTTCCGGAAATACGGAACGAAACCAGATTCGGCATAACATATCCAACAGATTAGGATCTTTTCGATAAGCTGCTAATCTTTCGCCATCAGGAGTTACCAGTTTGGGAACAGCCATACCGCAGCCTGTTTTTTCTATAAAATCGATTAAAATGCTGAAAGCATCATCTTTCAGAAGAACATCTGGGTTTACGATTGCATGATATTCTGAGTCTAGATTTGACAATACATAATTATGCCCTTTCCCAAATCCAAGATTCTTTCCCGTGTGAATGTAGTTCAGTTCAGGATATTGTTTACCCAATTCCCGAAACTGATCCTGCTCATTGGCATTATCAATCACATATATTTTCATGGAAAGCTCAGATGAAGTATTCCGTTTAATGGATTCAAGCAGTCGCTTTATATCATTAAAATTATGATATGAGACGATGCTAACGCTGAGTTTTACAGATGTCATACAATATCCTCATGTTAGTTCATTTAAAACAGTATCTAACAAAAATCAAATCACTGTTCACAAGTTCCATAATAGTCTGCATACCATTCTGCAAAATTTCGAAGGCCTTGTCTCAATGAAGTGTTAGGCTGAAAGTTAAAATCCTTAATTAATTCAGTTACATCCGCGTATGTAACTTCGACATCGCCAGGCTGCATGCCAACCAATTTCTTATGCTCTTCAAAGTTGTAATCTTTCGGTAATACATGAGCACGAATTAATTCTTCCTGCAGAATCGTAACAAAGTCTAAAAGATTTTCCGGTTCATTATTTCCAATGTTATAAACTTTGAATTCAACACCGTTTTCATCTTTTTTCGGAGATTTTTCCATCACTCGAATTACACCTTCAACGATGTCATCAATATAGGTGAAATCGCGTTTGCAATTTCCGTAGTTAAAGATCTCAATTGTTTCATTTCTTCTGAGTTTATCTGTGAATCCAAAATAAGCCATATCCGGTCTGCCTGCTGGTCCATAAACGGTGAAGAATCGAAGACCGGTTGCCGGGATCTTGTAAAGCTTTGAGTATGCATAAGCTAAGAGTTCATTGGATTTTTTTGTAGCTGCATAAAGAGACACCGGATGGTCTGTTTTATCCTCAGTCGAATAGGGAATTTTCTTATTTGCTCCATAAACTGATGAACTTGATGCGAATAAAAGATGTTTTACCGGATAATGACGGCACGCTTCAAGAAGGTTATAGAATCCGATTAGATTACTTTGAATATAGGCATCCGGATTTATGATAGAGTATCTAACTCCAGCCTGAGCGGCCAGATTCACGACAACATCTGGATGGAATGTTTCAAAGATCTGATCAATTAATTCTTTATCAGAAATATCTCCTTTAATAAATTCGAAACGAGAGTCCTGATTTAGATCTTCCAATCGGTTATGTTTAATCTGTACATCGTAATAATCATTCAGATTATCAATTCCGACGATCTTGATGTCTTTGAATTTCTTCAGCAGGTCTTTAGCGAGATTAGAGCCAATAAAACCAGCTGCTCCTGTGATCAGCACTTTTGAATTTTCTAAATTAATCATTTGATCCTCCGTTTATTCATAAACTTATCGTTAAATTTTTATCTTTTAAAGATTCATTATTGCGGTCATTCTAATTCCAATCGGGCTTTTTCAACTTCATTTTTGATTTCATTCAGAGTTTTAGCCTCAGATCCCTGTTGGTTATTCACAAGTTTCTGATAAATTCTCTCGATGGTCTGCTCATCGAGCTCTGATATTTTCCCGAAAGCCTCATCTGAAAGATTCCTTTTATCAAATTGATAAACTTTCTTTTCATATGAGTCAGTACTTTCGACCGCTTTGTAGATTGTACTTCTCCAATTGAATGGATCTTCAGATTCCGAAGATTCACTCATCCATAATTCTCTTGTATATTGATCTCTATGATCGATTAATTGATCGGCAAATTTTTCTCTAGCTAGACGAATTCTCTGCTCTCTTAACCTGAAAAAACCAAAGACCAAAAGAATTCCTAGCAGACTTACAAATAGTGCTTTTTGCCAGACTGAAAGCTCTCTTGTTTTATCCCGTATCCAGGACAGTTTGCTGATCCAGGTCTCGACCTGCACATTTGAAGCTAAACAGGCTGGTCCAAATAATAAAAGTAAAAAGTTGAACGGGATCAGCACCAGTCTTGGTTCCATCATTCCGAGAATGAAAAATACCCAGATGATCGTAAATCCCATTAAATTCTTTGAACGCAGCATTCTGAGCTGAAGCCAGATATATCCCAGAATTTCAAGAGTCCAGAAGATAATACCGTTATCAATCAAATCCTTAATATAAGAATTATCAACATAATTATAGGCACTCTCCCAGACATAAACTCCTTCCGGACCACCCGAGCCAAGCCACTTTACAGTCTGGCCAAACAAAGTCAGCGGATAAGTCTGTAAGGCAGACTGACCTAAGCGAAGTCTTCCAGAAAGCATATCATCAAGACGTTCCCACGCCAGCAGGTCCGGATTATATGCCAGACACAGAAAGATAAAGAACAGAAAAACAAACACGGTTAAGCCTGGTATAAGATAACGCCAGGATTTCCATCGACAAAGGGAGTCCTTGAATCTTGAAGGCAGCAAGGCGATAATCAAACTCATTATGGCTGCAAACTCTGCCAGAATAAAAGACGTTCTGGCAATAGTAAAGTGATACAGTACAAAATTCAAAACACTAATGCCTAAAAAACTCTTCCATCCATGCTGCTTTGGATAAAGATACAAGTACATCAATGACAGAATCAGAAAATGAACATGGAGTTCAAGTGGAAAAATATATCCGAAGGAATAGCGGATTCCTCTTAAAAACGTTGGATATCCCAGATTTTCAATGACTCCCACTAATGAAAGCAAAATGATTCCAACGGCCGTAATTGTCTGTGTAAAGAAAATCCATTTTAAAACCTTCTCTGTCTTTACATATTGCATTACGCCAAACATTAATAAAAGAGCAAAGGGAATCAATGAGCCGGAAGTCAGATAAATCATGATTGCGATAAAAGCAATCAGGCAAAAGAACAGATGATTGACCAGCCAGAGAGTAAATTTTGAAAAAAAATCAGAAAATTTACTGACCAACTCTCTTGAGCAGAATTCAACTCCCCATAAAATCAGCAACGCCGCATAAATAGCGTATCTGACCAGTTTTAGCAGAAGAGGCAGAACTGGGAGATAGTGAATCATTGTTGATACTTCAAGTGCACAGACAAAGTAAGCAGAAATGCAAAGACAAACAAGGGTGGAATAATGATTCTCTATGAAGGTACTTATTTTTTTTATCATCAAAAGCTCCCTTTATATTTTTTATGGAAGAACTTTGCCTGAAGAAACGCAATGATCTTTTTACGCCAATTAATCTTCTCAAGATAAATCATAGGCATCTCTTTATAGTTAATCTGATTGGTATCAATCCAGACATCCAGCAAAATTTCACCAATTCTTCCAAGAACTCTGGCCTGAAACGGATCATACGCTTCCATGTCCAGCTCAGATTCAAGCTTCCCGAGAATACCAAACAAAAACTTACAGTATTGGTCTGCTAAATCGCGGCGCATGATAAACATGTTAAACATATGAGAACTCCTTTTCTCCATATGTCTGTCAAATGCATTCAGATACTCTGGGTAATATTCTGCAATGATCTTTCTGGTTTTCTGAATATCCTGTGCATAATGAGTATGATCGTAATGCGAATAAATGGTCTCAATCAAGTACCGCTGTTTTTTTGGAAGAATACAATCCGTGGTATTCAGAATCTCTGCAGCTTCCTGATCAGAAAGAACCTTCTCCATACCCTTGCCTTTTTGCGAACCTCCAAAATAGCGTCGGTAATGAACGAGTCCAAGATAATCACTTGGTAAGTTTTTCCATGCCCAGTACAATCCTGTAAGTTCGCAATAGTTTGGATTTTTATGAGAAATATTTTCGCCCTCATCATCTCTTTGATAGCCAATTGATTCCCGCTGAAAAGCTCCGACCTGTACGGGCAGATAAATCGATTCAGCTGAGATAGGATATTTTTTATGAGCAGCAACAATTATTTTTATATTCATAAACAGGTCCTTTTCAGATTGATGTCATTCTTATTATAGAGGAGAATGGTTTCTCCTCAATGAATGGAGCATGATTTGATCCGCCAGGAAAATTTGTTCGTCTCCGGCAGACGTGCATTAAAAATATAAAATGTCATTTTTTAAAAGAAAAGATTTTCTATCTGACAAATACATGTTAACCGCATTCAAAATTGTATGATTCTTTTCGAGACATTAAACATCCTCTCTTCTCTTTCTCATCGATCGTTTTCCGAATCATCTGTTCATAAACGTGGAAAAAGGATCAGGAGTTCTGATCCTTTTATCCATGGACAGATAATTATAGAAAACATTCTGATAAACAGATTCCATTTTAGTTCTGCTTATTGAGCTGTTCGAGGTATCTTGACAACGCATCCTGCCATGTCGGCAATCGATCAAAACCGTGATCATCAAGATTAGTTTGGTTCATTCGTGAGTTCGATGGACGTTTAGCTTTGGCTGGATACTGATCACTGCTGACTGGCAAAACTTTTACATCCATATTGGCCTGCTTAAAGATTTCTTTGGCGAAATCATACCAGGAGCATTCTCCCTGATTCGTTGCATGATAAGTTCCATATTCATCAGTAAGAATCATATCGACGACCAGTCTGGCCAGATCATAAGTATAGGTTGGTGAACCAACCTGATCGGAGACAACAGTCAGCTGATCATGTTCCTTGCCCAGGCGCAGCATAGTTTTAATAAAGTTGTTCCCGTTGCGTCCAAACACCCAGGAAATACGGATAATGAAGTGCTTTGGATAGCTTTCTACATATTCTTCGCCTTCAGCTTTAGTAATCCCATAAACATTCAAAGGGTTTCTCGGAGCGTCTTCCATCCAGGGATCTTCTCCCTGGCCGTCGAAAACATAATCAGTTGAAAAGTACATCAATGGGATATCTTTTTTTCGGCAGGCTTCCACAATATATTTGGTTCCTGTGGCATTGACCTTGCGTACAGTTTCAAACAATTCAGGTTCTTCTGCCTTATCGACTGCGGTCCAGGCTGCGCAATGAACGACTGCATCATAATCTCCATTCAGAATGACGTCGTTAACCTGTTCTTCGTTTGTAATATCCAAATTTTGAATATCTACACCAACAGCTTCAATGCCCCGTTTTTCTGCTTCTTCTACGACGTCAAATCCAAGCTGTCCATTCACTCCAGTTACTAATATTTTCATTTGAACTCCTTTAGATTTATTTTATGAAAAGGCAGGAACTTCATCCCTGCCTGATTAAAATTCAATTATTCAGAAACTCTGCCTTTATCTACATACATTTTCTGGAAGTAATTCTGATAATCTCCAGACAGAATATTTTCCCACCAGTCTCTGTTATTCAGATACCAGTCAATGGTCTGAGCGATTCCAGTATCGAAATTATATTCTGGTTCCCAGCCCAGCTCATTTTCGAGTTTTGCAGGATCAATCGCATAACGCTGATCATGGCCTTTGCGGTCTTCGACATAGGTAATCAGAGATTCCGGTTTTCCTAAAGCTTTCAGAATAGTTTTTACAACTTCAAGGTTGGTTCTTTCATTATGGCCACCCACGTTGTAAACTTCACCTTCTTTGCCTTTGCGAATGATCAGATCGATCGCTTTGCAATGATCAAGAACATGGAGCCAGTCACGAACATTTGCACCATTTCCATACACTGGAAGGCTTTCATCTGCAAGAGCACGCGAAATCATTAAAGGAATCAGCTTTTCCGGGAATTGATATGGACCATAGTTGTTTGAACATCTCGAAATCGTTGTTGGCAGTCCATACGTACGATGATATGCCTGAACAAACAGATCAGCGGCAGCCTTACTTGAAGAGTAAGGGGAGCTTGTATGTAATGGCGTTTCTTCTGTAAAGAAGAGGTCTGGACGATCTAACGGTAGATCGCCATAAACTTCATCAGTAGATACCTGATGATATCGTTTTACGCCATAAGTTTTTGACGCATCAAGTAAAGTGGTCGTCCCTAAAACGTTAGTACGAACAAAGATTTCAGGATCTTCAATGGAACGGTCTACATGAGACTCAGCGGCAAAGTTAATCACAACATCTGGTCTTTCCTTTTCAAAAAGATCAAAAATAAATTCGCGGTCAGCGATATCTCCCTTGATAAATTTATAATTCGGTTTATCTTCAACAGATTTCAGCGTCTCCAGATTTCCGGCATATGTCAGATTATCCAGATTGATAATCATATCTTCCGGATATTCATTCACCATATACTGAACAAAGTTACCGCCGATAAATCCGGCACCGCCTGTTACGAGTATTTTCATAAAATTTCTCCTTTTGTTATTACAGACTGGCTTTAAATTCCTTATTTCCTGGAATGATTCCAGCCTTCAAAAATATCTTTTCCTTAATATGAGATACATCAATAGATTATCCAGAATAATTATTCTGTAATCATTTCTTCATATACAAACTTGTTATCTGAATGAGTCAGGTCTGGAGCAGCCATATCTTTTTCGGAAAGAACGGGTTCAATTCCCTCAAGCAATGTTCCCCAATCTACATTGACTTCAGGGGCGTCGTACTGCATTCCCCCTTCAGATTCCTTGTTATAGACATTATCGACCTTGTAGCGGAATTCAACATCCGGACTTAAAGTCAGAAAGCCATGAGCAAACCCTCTTGGAATAAAGAATTGTCTGTGGTTTTCTTCAGACAGCTCACAGGCGACCCATTTTCCGAACGTTGGCGATCCCTTACGAATATCTACCGCTACATCAATCACCCGGCCTTTTGTACAGCTGACAAGTTTTGCCTGAGCATATGGAGGATTTTGCCAATGCAGACCCCGGAGCGTTCCAGGCTGAGCTGAAAAAGACATATTGTCCTGCACAAAATCAGCATGAATTCCTGCGGCTTCATATTTGGGCTTATTATACGTTTCTGTAAAGTATCCCCGGTGATCTCCAAAAACATCTGTATCAATAATCAGAACACCAGGAATCTCGGTTTCATGTACTTTCATAATCTATTCCTACACTTCCTTATCTACATATTTGCGGTCAATCAGCTTTTTGAGATAAGCACCGTATTGATTCTTCTTGTATGTCTCGTAAATTTCCTTCATCTTATCCAGATCGATCCAGCCATTTCGAAACGCGATTTCTTCGAGACAAGCAATTTTTCTATGCTGGTGCTCTTCTACAGTTTTTACAAAGTTGGTTGCATCTACTAAAGATTCATGTGTTCCTGTATCAAGCCATGTAAAGCCATCGCCCAATAATGTGACCCCTAATTGACCTTTATCCAGATAAATCCTGTTCAGATCTGTGATTTCCAGTTCTCCTCTTGGAGAAGGCTGTAGATTTTTTGCGTATTCAACGACATTATTGTCATAGAAGTAAAGCCCTGTAACGGCATAATTCGATTTAGGATTTTCTGGTTTTTCTTCCAATGAAATAGCATGGCCGTTATCATCAAATTCAACCACTCCAAAGCGTTCCGGGTCTTCAACATAGTAGCCAAACACAGTTGCACCATCTTCTTTAGCGGCAGCTGCCCGAAGACGTTTTGCCAGTCCATGACCATGGAAAATATTATCGCCAAGGATCATTGCTACTGAATCATTTCCAATAAAATCTTCACCGATGATAAATGCCTGTGCAAGTCCATCAGGTGACGGCTGCACTTTATAAGACAGATTGACTCCAAACTGATGTCCATCCCCAAGCAGTTCTTCAAAACGCGGAGTATCTTCCGGAGTAGAAATAATAAGAATATCCTTGATTCCAGCTTCCATGAGGATGCTCATTGGATAGTAAATCATTGGTTTATCAAACACAGGCAGCAATTGTTTACTCGTTACCTTCGTCAATGGGTACAGACGGGTACCTGATCCGCCTGCAAGAATAATACCTTTCATGAAATGCCTCCTCGGACCTTTATCCTGTAATTCGTTAACTGAATACATAATAAACTATGACGTTACGTAATAGAAAAGGGAAATCACCAACTTTGATGATTTCCCATAATCTTTTGAAAAAAAAGTTTATTTTTTAGCGATGAACAGCCCAGCATCTTTGGTTATTACTATTTTCCCCATTTGTTTCATTTTACAATCCAGAAACTCCAGGAATTCGTCAATTCGTCCACGCAGACGTTCATTCTGATTTCCATGACACGAAATAATATAATCAGCCAGATCTCTTGAATCTGTTACTTCAAGATGATCTTCATAAGGAATATAGACAATCTCGTTAAACCATGTGGAAAGCAGTTCTTTGCCATTTTCCTTACCAAATCGATCGAATAAATTTTCATCTGACAGGTAAATCTGTGGATCAAACTCCTTAACAAGTTCAGTGACTTCCTTCATATGGTTTTTTCCATATGCTGAGGCATACAAAGTTCCATGATCGCACAGAACTCGATTGATCTCTTTCATACCCTGCGAAAAATCCTTCAGATAAAACAGCATATGGTTTGCGATCACTGCATCAAAATAACTGTTTTTAAATGGAATCGACTCGGCTGCAAACACCATAAAAGAATAATCATAGGTGTTGAGCTGTTTTCTGGCTTCATCAACCATTCCTTCAGAAATGTCTGAAAGGAAGATATCTCGATTGCGCATAGACCGGCTGCAATTTTTCCATAACAATCCATTTCCACATCCAATTTCCAGAATTCGATTCACGTGATCAAACCGGAGCTGAGAAAATAGCCATTCAAACCAGGGAACTTTTGCGGTTGAATACTTCTGATGCAAGTTTGTTCTGATTCTCAAATTATTAGCGGTTTTATACTGCTCGACCAGATTTTCATCTTTTTTGAGTACCTGTATGAGGTTCAGGATAACGTCTTCAGAATCTGAGTTTCCAGACTCTAATTTCAATGAAGCCAATCCAAGGGACTCATGAACATTTTTTAAATGATTGATTTTATCATTGACCAGATCTTTTTGAATACGTATTGAATTCAAAAGATCCTTTCTTGAATCGAGCAGGAGCATCGTAATTTCATCCAGTGAAAATCCCAGTTCCTTAAACATTAAAATCTTTTGAAGACGTTCTAAATCTTTTAGAGTATATTTTCGATACCCATTGTCTAGGATATAACTAGGTTTCAGTAATCCTTTTCGATCGTAAAATTGTAGAGTGCGTTTTGTTACCTGAGCAATTGATGCAAATTCCCCTGTGGAAAATAATTTTTCATTTTTGATATCATTTCTAATCTTCATCACTAATTAAATATTTATTTCTTCTTCAGAATAAGATTCGCTTACGAGGATTTCCGAATTCTTTATGTTGCTTTTTCCAGCCCCTTTTTCCAGCTCGTTTTGAAGATTTTCAACTTTCTTTTCCAGGCTTTCCAGATAAATTTTGTCATCTCTATTTTTCAGTGCGATCTGCTGGGTAAGATTGTCAATACGATTGGTTAAACGTGAGTTTTCGACCGACATCAGAAAGACTTTGACGAGCATGATAAAAAGAATAACCGCAAATAGAAGATTTGCTTCCGAATAAATTCCCAAAACATCGCTGAACGATCGCATAATACTCGGGTATATTCCCAAAACAATTAAAATAAATGCTAGAAAAATCCAGAATATTGAATCAGAAATCTTCATCCTGGAACGATTAATCATTCTGAACATCCAATAGGTAGCAAAAATAACTGTACCAATTAATAATAGTCTGAATAATATTGACATCAGTTTTTCCTCGCTCTGAAAGGCTGTACAAACAAGATACTTGTAAGCATTAGAGTCATGTATCGAATAGATTTCGAAAGTGTCAGATAACTTTCTCCAGCCAGCCTCTCATCCATCTCCACCTGCACTTCATCCACAGAAGATCCAGTCTTAAGTAAATATGAAATTGTATCCGGTTCAGGAGTCAAATTAACATTATTAGCAAATTTTCGGATAACATTACTTGAATACATTCTCATCCCACTCGTTGGATCCTTAACATGCCGCCCGGTTGTTAGTCGTATTGCTGTCTCAATCAGTCGACTTCCAAACATTCTCATTGAAAATGGTTTTTTATGTTTTACAAACCGTGAACCAATCGCAATATCGTTCCCTCTTCGAATCGATTCATAAAGTTCCTGAATATGCTCAGGTTTATGCTGACCATCTGCATCAAATTGGATCGCACAAAAGTAATTATTCTTTGCTGCATATTTCATACCAGTTTGAAATGCACCTGTCAGTCCTAAATTTATTGGTAAATCTACTACATTAAAATCACAACGATGTGCAATTTTCGAGGTATCATCCGTTGATCCATCATTCACAATGACGTAATCAAACTGAGGATAGTGCTCGATAAGATTTCTGACGACTCGCTCAATGCATTCTTCTTCATTAAAAGCGGGAATGATCAGAAGAATATCAGACTGTCTTTTATTCTTCATTTTTATTACCTTTCTTAGTAATCCTAATTGATCACTTACTATTCGTTCCTGATTAGTGGGTTATACAGTAAATTAAATCCATAATCTGTCCAAATTTCGATTTATATTGATGGTAAAAGGGGTTAGAAAACTGTCCGATCAATGGAATAATTTTTTTGTATTCTATCAGTTTCAGGTTTTCTTTAGTGAATTGCAGTTGTTGTTTTCTATTTTCAGTCATCAGCTCCGGATAATTGATTTCCAAAGTCTCAAGAACTTCTTTTGACTGTTTGATGACTATTGTTCGATTATACAGAGTATTCATATTTTTAATTCGATTGAAAAATTCAAATCGACTGCTTTGAGGCAAACCGATCGTATTATCAGCATGAATGCGATAATCAAATAAAGGTTCGTTCCAAAAGTAAAGTTCATTTTTGCTTGCCGCAATCAAAGATAACATCCAATCATGAGGTAAATAAGGATTATTGATTTTCAGATATTCTTCGGCAACCGATTGGTGAACAGCCATAGCACACCCCTGAAAATAATTATGAAAAGTAAGTTCATCCACCGAAATAGGTTCCAGCCTGAATTCTGAAATCACTCTGGGAATCAGATTCTGGTTAGACCATCCCTGTTTTAGCGGTATAGAGTATATTTCAGATTTTTGATTCATAAAACGAAATGAACTGGCGATTGCTGACATGTTATCAACCTTTTGAATTTGCTTTTCCATTTTCAGAATTCGATCTGAATCCCATCGATCATCCTGATCGCTTAGGAAAATCCAATCCATTTTGTTATAGGCTTCTGATAACAGCAGCCGAAAATTCTCTTTAAAACCAACATTTTGTCCCTGAATAAAGTGGATGCAAAGCTCTGAATGGTCTGTAATAAATTGCTGAACTAATGGCTTTGACTGATCAGTGGACCCATCATCACGGATCCATATAGCGTCAGGTTTTCGACTCTGATTGGCAATCGATTCCAACTGCTCCAACAAAAAGCGTTCACCATTATAGACAGCAACAATCACACCAATCTTCATGACTTTCTCCTCATATTCCAAATGACCTATAAGTTTCATCAAGTTTCTATACTTATCGATCTTTAATCTCCATAAATGTTACTTCAGAAATATTCTGTTTGATCTGACTATGTTTTAGTTTCAATCTTGAAATCACTTCTGTAATAGAGCCTTGATTATCTGAAATCTCCATTGAATCATCTGAGTAAGTTTTGAATGGGTTAAATCTGAAGCGTTCTTACCATGTCTACGGTAACTGATCAATGGCTCTTTCAACCATTTTTGTCTCCCATATTGCCGTGCTTTTAAACCAATCCACTGATCGTGCATCGGTATTGGCTGTGGAAATGGAAGAATTTTTTCCAGAAGCTCTGCTCGAAAAATCATACAGCATCCAATATAAGAATTTCGAACCAGATTATCTAAATATCCTGGTTTAGTCCGATGCAGTTCAAAGTAGGATTGTTCCAGCATTAATCCGTTTTCATCAATCAGATCACAGTCATGAACAAGCAGATTGATAGGCTCCTGTAAAAAAAATTTCTCAACAACAGGAATTTTATTCTTATGCCATAGGTCATCCTGGTCACATAAATAGATTAAAGTTTTCTGTAAGCATTCCGGATCATAATCTCTTCGTTTTTTTAAATACACCTGTGCTTTACTAAGCAGGAATTCAAAATTCTTCTGGATTCCCTGTCCTGGACCATTGAGTGCAAAAATTCTTGAATCCTGTTTTTTAAAGGTATCAACTATCTCTTTTGTTTGATCCTTTGAAGGATCGATACTGATGAATAACCTGTCGTCTTCATTCAACTGATTAAGAATCGATTTGATCTGAGCGTCTATATACTTTTCACCATTACAGGCTGCCATACAGACCAGATTATATAAATGATTTTCATGACTTGCTTTCTCACTCATAAGCATTCAGACCTCATGACTTTTATGTCGATTTTCTCGAATCAAAAATGGATTTGATATCTGCACCGATCGTCTGATACAGAAATGGATATTGTAAGGATTCAACCAAAAGCATAGAAGCTGCAGCCAGATTTTTCTGTTTTAGCATCTGCAGACGTTTTTCATAAAATTTTTCAACTTTCTTTGCCATATTCTGGTCATTCTTTCGCTTTGAGAAAGTTTGAACCAATGAAGCCAGAGCCTGTTTTTGAGTATAATCTTCAGCTGCTCTTTTTTTTCTGTTTTCCAGAGAACTGAGATGTTTTAATCCATAAGTATTGGAGCCATGCTGCCGGTAAAGTGTTGTTTTCTTATCCAGATAAAATAGTCCATCGTTTAAGGCAGCAATCGCAAACAGGGCCCAATCATGAGGTAAGTCACCCGTCCATTGTAAATAGTCGTTTTTTAATGAAGATCTGATGGCTGCAGTACATCCTGGAGTAAAGTTATAAATGGCGATATCTCTGTATGCCAGTGGCGTCAGCTTTCCTTTTTCGACTTTCTTACGAAGCAGATTATTATTGGACTTTCCTTTGTGAACAACTATTGGTATTGTCTGATCGAATTCATCGATTGCTTCAAAGGAAGTTCCTAATGCGAGAATCTCAGGATGGATCTCAAATTCATGCTTTATGGACTCCACTTTATCTATCTTCCAGATATCATCCTGATCGCAAAGAACAATTATATCTCCAGAAGCCAGACTTAAACCCTTTCTGAATGTCTCAATGAAGCCACGATTCTTTTTGGATTTATACAATTTCCAATGATCCAGAGAATATTTTTCAATATAGGAATTGACTCTGCAGACTGCATCATTTGTTGAGCAGTCATCGACCAGAATAACTTCATCACAGGCACTGCTTTGATTTCGAATTGAATCCAACTGTTTTTCTAGAAATTCATTTGGATTATAAACACTCATAACTGTTGAGACATTCATCGGATTCATCTCCTCTTTTCTTCAATAGACTTAGCTTTCAGGAATATGGAATGGTTGTAAAGAATTTTCAAAATTCGGATTGTAGAATGGATCTCCATTTCTAAAAAACAGAGGTAAGTTCTCTCTTAAACTCTTTTGAACATTCTGTGAATTTGAAAGCTTCCTGCTCCTTGTATTTTTTATCCAGTTTCGGTTTGTAGGTACCGTAAAAAGTGCAAAAGGATCTGCAATATTCCAATATCCTTTATTCAAAAGCCGAATACAGAATTCGGCTGCAAATTCATTATCCGAATAACTCTCTGAAAACCCGCCAAGATTCATGAATACATCTTTTCTAACCATTAAAGCTGAATCTGAAAATGCCGAAAAATTCGAAAGAGTCAGACAGCGTCCCTGATATCCAGCATGAAAGTATTCAAGATTTCTGAAGGCAGGAACCTGCAAAGCAGATTGTTCAGGACGGATTACTGTTCCAAATTCACTGATCAGACCTTTTCGGTTCAAAATCTTTCCTGTTACAGCTCCTGTCCTGTCCATACGGACTAAACTGGACATCTCTCCTAAAGTTTCACTGTCCCTGATTGAAAGCTCTCCACTCATAAAGAGAAGCAGATCTCCATGGGCATGCTGTGATGCTTTATTGAAAAATTCTGCTTTATTTTCTTCATCCAGATGTGAAATTTCGATTATTTTCCCTGCTTTTTGAAGCTGGATATAAGCTCCATCTTTTTCAATCAATGATCCGGGTGCAATCAGAACCTCAAAATTCTGATACTCAGATTGAAGCAGACTCTCTGCTAATTCATCGGCATAAAATCTCTCACTTGATCGATCAAATGGACGATCAACCAGGATAGAGATTTTCAGATTTGGATCCTGCGGATAATACACTCTGAATTTTCCATAGTAAGGTGCAGGAAGCATTTCAACTCTGGCCATAATATTCATCCGCAAAAGGTGATCTTCAAGGGCTTTTTTTCCATTTTCAAAGCAATACATCTTACTTGCAGCCTTCATAGCCGTGCTGTCTTCATGAATCCGCCAATGATAGAGAATTTCGGGAATATGGGCAATCGAGCCTGCAATTTCACTAGCTCGAAGAACATAGTCATAATCCTGTGATCCTTCGTATTCTGATCGAAAACCTTCAAGCTGACTGGCAATAGAACGGCTTACAACTAAAAAATGAGTAATGTAGTTTTCAGATCTTAAAAGATCAATAGAAAAATTTGGTTTATAATGCGGTTCGGTAAAAGTTTCTGTTTCGGAGACATATTTATCTTCATCCGTATAGAGAACATCATATCTGTGGGTTTGAAGAGCCTGTACTACCTTAAAAAGACAATCTTTTCGCAAAAGGTCATCATGGTCGAAGAATCCAATATAATCTCCAATTGCCATATTTAATGCTTCGTTCATGTTTCCAGCAATTCCCTGATTCTCAGTCAGCTTTTTATACTTGATTCTTGGATCTTTAATTCTTTTTAGCCATTCATCGATATTGTTATTATCCGAACCATCCGCAATGCAGAGTTCCCAATTGGAATAGCTTTGATTCAGCACACTCTTAATCATCTCATTGAAGAATGATTCTGGGGTATTATAAGCTGCAACAATCAGTGAAATCAGAGGTTCATATTCAAATTCAGTTTGTTTTTGTCTGGTTAATTCATCATCTGAAGGAAGCTGTCTGATGGCGTAATGGTGATAACTAGTTCCTCCAAAATGCTGACTGCTTTTTTCTACTGCCTTCGATATTGTCTTTCTTAACCCAAACTGACTCAGATATTCTTTTGAACGATTCAATTTACTGACGTTTTCACTGTTTCGGGTATCAGAAACAATATCCTCAAGCGGAATCTGCTCACTTTCTTCCTGGCTTTCAAGAACAAGAGCCAGATTTTTCATACGATCTAAATCCGTTTCAATGGAAAAACCACTTGCCAGATTTTCTTTTTGAGCATAAAAAATCTGCAGCTGCTCATCATTCATTCTCTGGATTTCGGGAATTCTTATCTCGGAATCAGATGATCCATCGGACTCATCATCCATATTGACCAGGCTCAGCGAAACTTTTTGTCCATCCCCCGCAAAAACAGAACCATGAATTTTTATTTTATTTTCACTTATGGGATCAGCAGCTGCACGGATCCGAAATGAATTCTTCTTCAGAGCATTTTTCAGCTGTTCTGAATCAATCACCGAATCTGGAATTCCGTTTGCATAAATTTGGATGGTTTCGGGCAGGGCAGTAAGTTTTAATTTAACCACCCTGCCAGACGGATGATTGATATCTCGTTCGGGAACCATCACCATATAAATTTCTGGTTCATTGATCAGCTCGCTGACTTGATCAACTGATATCAGGATCTGTCCCTGGTCGAGAATTCCATTGATAATCAGACTATAGCCATCCGTAACCTTCTGCGCATAAATATCAGATATTTTAAAGTGATTCATTAAAACCTCCCTGTGATCATTCAACAGTACGATCAACACACTTCAGACTAATAAAAAAGAAACCAGTCATGCAAATAGAATGAGCTGGTTTCGAGTGTTCTGTCTGATTCAGAAACATTAAATAAAAGTCAGTTCTGCAAAAAGAAAAATTACTGCTGAAACTCAACCGGACTGATCCAAAATCAGACTTAAAAGCAAAAAAGATAAGATCCAATACAAGCTCATATCAGAGAACTTCAGCAAAATTTCTCTCGAGTTTTCTAAAGATCATCATTCCAATGATCAATAACAGCAGGCTGCCAGCCAAAACAATGAGAATGGCATTCATATCTGGCCAGACATGGTAAAGAAAGCAATCCCTGTAAGCATTAAGAAGAACTGTTAATGGGTTGTATTCAATGATCTTGAGCAGCCATCCTGCATTTTGAAACTGAGTAATTGTATAGATCACTGGTGTTCCATAGAAACCCATCTGCAGGATAAACTGAACAATAAACTCCAGATCCTGAATATAAGGTTCGATCGATCCAAGAATCAGAATTAATCCCAAAGACAAAACTGCCTGAATCAAGGCGATAAATGGGACCAGAAGAACATGAATGCTTATACCTACTCCTCCAAAGAGACAGAAGATCAATATGATCAGACAGGATATATAAAAATTAACCAGCCCGGATAATACCTGTGAAATCATCAGAATTTCTCTTGGAAAGTAAACTTTCTTGATGATCCCTGCGTTATCTTTGATGCATCGGGTTCCCCCGGTCACAGTACTTAAAAAGAATGTCCAGGGAATAAGACCGGTAATCAGATAGATCAGGTAGTTGGGGATCACATTTCCGAGAAGATACGGAAAAACCAGATAATAAACAAATACCTGCAGAAGTGGATTGAGAAAAGACCAGATGACCCCTAATACACTTCCTTTGTACTTTCCTCGAATATCCTTTTTAACATTTGTGAGCAGGAGCTCTCTATACTGATAGATTTGTCTGAATAAGCTCATTCTTCCACCCTCAAACGGACTTTCTTTCGATCAATTATTCGACCATCTGCTTTCAACACCGCGGTTAATCTGGCATCGCCAGAAATATCTTCCGGAACCATGATCTGTATATTAAATCCGAGAATATCGTCCTTAATCAGGCCAGCATATTCCTCTTCATAGACTTCGTAAACATCTGGTCTGGCAATCTGCTTTTCGACTGGATTCATTGACTGGTCAAATCCAATCTCAATTGTTTCCTTTTTTGATGTTGACACAGCCCATCCTGATACATTCAGGATTTGCTTGGCCTTAATGGATTCAAAATTGTGCGGAGTATCAATATGAATTACTCCTGCATGCTTATGAGATTCTTCTCCATCGTTTTTACTGAAGTTTTCTTCGTTGTCCAGCGCGCTTTGTTTTAAATATTGTCGAATGACATAAGCTGGATCTCCATCTAACTGTATGCGACCATGATAGACCCAGATCGCTCGGGAACAAAGATTTTGAACAGTATCCAAAGAATGAGAAACAATAACAATTGTTTTATCTGAATCACGAAGCTCTTCCAGTTTTTCAAAGCACTTATTCTGAAAGTGCTGATCCCCGACAGCCAAAATTTCATCAACCAGCAATATATCCGCATCAACATTAATTGCAATTGAAAAAGCCAATCGCATATACATTCCTGATGAATACGTTCGAACAGGTTCATCAATATTTGGTCCCAGTTCAGAAAATTCAATAATACGGTCAATTCTTTTGTCAATTTCTTTTCTGGTCAACCCAAAGACTGAGGCATTAAAGTAAATGTTTTCTCTACCGGTAAAATCCATGTGAAATCCGGCCCCCAACTCAAGCAAACTGGTTAATTTTCCCTGCGTTGAGACTGTGCCTTTATTCGGATACAGGATTTTGGTCATCAACTTTAACAGGGTTGATTTTCCACTTCCGTTTGTGCCAATTAAGGCAACGGTTTCCCCTTTATGGATATCCAGATTAATATCTTCCAGCACAGTTTTTATCTCTGGTTTTGAACCCGCTCGAACAAGACGGTCCTTGATGGTTTTCGCCTGATCCTTGTAAATTTTGAAGGATTTCGTCATATTTCTTACTTCGATTGCATTTTCTTTTTCCATCAATTCCATCCTTTCTCAAAGTCCAAATAATATCATAAAGTCTATCGTTTAAAACAGCCTTGACAGGTTTGTAAACAAAATTTCAGCATTATGAAGATAGTAGAGCTGCAGTCCTTTATAACAGAAGAATAAAGCTGTGATTAACGATAAGCTCAATCTGAAATCTGGCTTAATTCTAAAAACTGTATTCAACAACCATCCCTGGGCTCGATCAAAAATCGTTTCAAGCTTAGAAAAACCATAGGCCACGCAAAGCATAACAGCGCATAAGCTTGACATCATATATCTTCCCTGGGGTTGATAATCATTTACATATGAGTTATATGCGCTTAAAAAGACCGGAAGAACAATCGAGATTACCAAAGCGATCATAAACAGTCTGTTTTTATTCATTTTAATAAAAGATTTCAGGCTGAATACAAAACCTGTTATAAATCCCGAACCCAGAATTAAAAAATAGAAAACATAGTATTTCCAATGCATAACCACTGACATGGATTGAAATACTCCAATGTAAGACATCAAAGAGTGTCTCCACCACAGCATAGCTTCATCGCCCTGTCCAACAGGTTTAAATATCATATCGATAAAACTCATGGTATCCGCTGGGTGGAGCAGATTCAGATTCTGTCCATACATCTCCTGATAAAATTCAGTGGCTTTAAACCCCAGAAAATCAAAGGCCATAAAGTTTGCATTTTTGATAAACCACCATCCGCCGATCGTAAAGGCAATCAGAAATACAATAACGAAGCGGCTCCAAAAATAAATCTTATCTGTTTTTTCTTTCCAGCAGGAAATACAGAAAACAATAAGGCTGGCTAACAGGTAAGCATATCCAAAATAATAAGTGATCGACATCAATCCGCATAAAATTCCCAGATGAACACATTGAGTACCTGTCCAACCGTTACGTAAAGCCCGAATCCAGCAATAGACAAAACCGTATCCAAGAAAAATACTGAAGATGTCATTGTTAAAGTAACTGGCTAAATACAGGAATTGCGGAAGAAACAGCGACAGGCTGACAAACAGCAATTGCACACCATACCTGTGAAATACATTCTGAGCAATAAGCATACTGTAAATGCCTGTTCCTATAACAGATATTGTTGATACCTGTCTGAATGCAGCCAATAAAATATATGGATTATCAGTAAACAAGCTCGCAGCCTTCATAAATAACGAGCCAAGAATCGTTGGAAAATATGGAGAAAAAGAGTAATTAAAGCCCCACACCGTTATAAGTTCTGGCTCATCCCCCCAAGGAAGATAACCATTCATGACGATAAAGTCTGCAATCTGTTTACGCATGACTTCATCTGGTGCATATCTTGTATCTAAACCGAGTGTACATACGATCGTAAATCCCGCAGCCAAAATGATTAAAAGACTTGCGCTTATGGGAAATAATTTCTTGTTATTCATGCCGGCCCCGCTTCATTTCTTTCTTTCTATTCCTGCGATGAATCGCTAAAAAAATAAACCCGAATAAAATCAATGCCGAAACAAACAATCCCAGACACAGCAGGAATACAGAGCCTATCATTCCAGACTTTTGAAGGATCATCGGAGTAAACAGGAATACAATAAGCACCGATGGAAAATTGCCAATCAACACTTCATCATTTTTCGAAAAAGATGTCAGCACTGAGCTAAAGAAAGTCACGCAGCTCAGAATAATTGAAGCAATAATTGTTGGTGCAAGCAGATTCATATAAGGTAGAATTTCTTTTCCAAACAAAAGTGAAAACACAAAATCACCAAGCAGAGCACCGGCTCCAACACCTGCAAGACACAATAGGCCAAAACCAGCAACCGCAATCAGTATCAATCGGATCAGCTTCTTTGTTTTCGCTTCAGCATAAAGAATCGATATCGTTGGAATCAACATAACGAACACTGAAGTCATCAATACATTTAATATGGAAAGCACCATTGTAACTGAGGAAAAATAGCCAAGCTGTTCAGTACCAAACATTTTCTCGATATCGGTACGCATGATCAAATTGAGCGCCGGAACAAGAAGTGAATAAAGCATTAACGGAAAACAATCTCTTAATAATACCAGAGCCTGATTTCTGGTCAGCTTCGGTCCAGTTAATCCCTTTTCATGCTGGATATCATAAAAGATTAATACAACAAAAATCCCCAGCGTATTAATCAGTAAAGTAGCCATCAGTGAGTGAAACAGGATCATTCCAAGAGTGAATGTTGTTACTGAGACAATTCCTTTAATCATATAGGAGATTGCAATCTTTTTGACTTCATCTCTTTTCTGAAAAATCCCAAATAACACATCCATATAACTTTCGCCAAATTTATAAAACAGATAAATCAGACAGCATACGCTTGTGTAAACAGAGTATCCAAAAAAAGGAAGACTGATCACAAACAGCCCTAAAGCGATCAGAGTGCACAGATGTCTGAAATGAATATAATCTGAATCTGAAAAACGATTTTCAATATCAGCAACCTGATAATTACGAACTCCATAAATCGAAACACAGTAGAAAATGTTTGTAATGGATAGAACAATCGAAAATATTCCGGCATCCATAAAATTACCCAGGCGTACGACCAGAATCGTAAGCAGATACTGACAGAAAAAATAAAAGAATGTTCCGAAAGTATTCCATAAATAGTCTTTACCTGCTGCTTCCATCTGTTTTGGATTTACAGATTCAACTTTGATTTGATTATCTGTTTTCATAAAACTCTCTGATCACCGAGACCGTCTTTTTTGCATCTTCAGATGTCATTCCATAATACATTGGAAGACGCACAAGTCTTTCACTTTCAACAGTAGTAAATTGATCTTCTCCAGACATTCGGCCATATTTAAGTCCGGCTGGAGCTGAATGAAGTGGAATATAATGAAAAACGAGCTGAACTCCTTGCTCCCTGGCGAACTGGATCAGCTGCGACCGTTCTTCGAGATCTTTGGTTTTTATATAAAACAGATGGGCATTATGTTGTGCACCTTCAGGAAGGTAAGGCAATTCAATCTGACGTTTTGCCTGAAGATCTTCAAGCTGCGAATAATAGAAATTCCAGGTGTTCTTTCGATCTTCATTAATTTGATCAGCCTGTTCAAGCTGAGCAAACAGATAAGCCGTATTCAGCTCACTTGGTAAAAAAGAATCGCCTCGATCCACCCAGGTATATTTATCGACTTGGCCTCGATTGAATTTTGATCTGTCAGTTCCCTTTTCTCGTAAAATTTCAGCCCGTTCATTGTACTGAGGATTGTTAATCAGAAGAGCTCCACCTTCACCCATAGAGTAGTTTTTGGTTTCATGGAATGAATAGCAGCCGAAATCTCCAAAAGTACCTAAGGCTTTTCCCTTAAAACTTGCCATGACTCCCTGCGCAGCATCTTCAATCAGGATCAGATTATGTTCTTTTACAATATCCATAATTTTATCCATGTCACAGGAAATTCCGCCATAATGCATAATGATCACAACTTTTGTTTTATCAGTAATCGCCTCACGAATCCTTTCAGGATCAATATTCATCGTTTTCGGATCCAGATCTACAAAAACAAGAGAGGCTTGCGATAACAACGGAGCAGTCGCAGTAGAAGAGAAGGTAAAACTAGGCAGAATCACTTCATCCCCTTCTTTGAGATCGCACAACATTACTGCAAGATCCAATGCGGATGTTCCACTGGTCGTCATCAATACTTTCTGAACTTTAAAACGTTCTTCCATCCATTGCGAGCATTTTTTTGTAAATTCGCCATCTCCACAGATCTTCCTGTTTCCGATGGCTTTTTGAATATATTGAAGTTCATTCCCCGTAACGGGAGGAATGTTAAAATTAATCATGCTTTCTATCCTTTCCTGACAGGCTCTGTCATCCATTGATTCTGATTAGTATTAACAGTCTCAAGCTTAAGAACTTCTTCAAAAGCATGGATCGAAAACGAATGTAAAAAGAGCTTCCGGGCAGCTCTTCTCATCCTTTGATTATCCATTTCTGACTGTTCGATGATTTTCCTGGCTACTATCTCTATATGGTCTGCATCCAGGTTATAGCCTGCATTATACATTTCAATAAAATCCCAGGTATCCCCAGACAGATTATTGATTACTGGAAGCCCTGACTGAAAATAATCAATGGACTTCATCGATAAAGCCACAATAATATGCGATTTCATTAAATTCAGCCCAAACCGGCATCGATTAAATATTTCCTGCTTTCTTGTTGAATCATAGACTTCGCCATGGTCGATCAAATCCAGATTGTTAATCAATCGTAATCGGCTGCAGAGTTCTTCCTTTTTTTCTCCAGCCCCAATCAAATGGAAAACTACTTTTTTATCCCGTGCAATACACGTCATTAAAGAAACCATGAGATCAAGATCCAATATATGGTTTATGCTGCCTAAATAGGCAATATCGATGCTGCTCGAATCCCAGTTCTGTTCAAGTTTAGGCTCTTGATCGATCCCAGCCCAATATAAAGTCTGCGCTTTATCAGCAACCGAATCAGGTAAAAATTGTTTGTAAAACTCACATTCGGTATATACCTGGTCAGCCTTTTCAAGAGCACTCTGTCTCAATTTTTTCCACAGACCAAACCCAGGAATATAACGCCCCATACTGATGGGAAAAGATTCAGGCCAAAGATCGAGCACATCGAAAATCAGCTGTGTTTCTGGATTTTTCTTCTTGTAAGCAGCCATTTCAGGACCAAGAGAATTAGCAGGCATCAGACAATGGATACGATCTGGAGAATAATTCTCAAGAAAGAGTCTGCACCTTCTTGCAAATAACCAATGCCCGACCATTCGTCGAACAGATAGATTTTTCTTATAGGATGGATGATGAATCAATTTGATTTGAGAATCATCTATTTCGATGTAGGCCTTGTTTCGATGTGAAAAGTCAGGAGTCAGGATAATCACTTCGTCATGGCAAACATTAGTATAGAAATCTTTCAACTGCTTTCCTCGAACCAGATAAGGATCGCTGATACAGATAATTGCTGTTTTCATTGGGATTACTCCTTATCTGAGGACTCACTCAGAACGATCTGGATGATCTGATCCTGATCATTAAGCCCATCAATAATAAATGTTCTCTTCCGTTCTACCGGATATAATTGATATTTTCTGGATAACTCCATATCATCAATTGCCTCTACTACAACTGACTGACCATTTTTCAGTGATGAATCTGGGAAGGCTTCGTACTCAATCTGTGAAAGATAAATATTTCGGATTGGATCGGCCTGATTTTGCTGATTCGAAATTGAGACAATTTCTCCGTATCCATCCGTTCCCTGGATTTCGATCACAAGGTCAGCAGTTAAATTGATCTGGCTGGTCTTTCTGTATAAAATAGCTCCAACAAAAAAAAGAATGAGCATAAATAGCAAAAGCCAGCAAAAATAGATCAGTTTTTTTCTAAGCTTTTCTGCAACCATATAGCTACCATTATAAACATTCGACTGATCATTTCGAAAGAAAGCCAATAACTCTGAACTTCAACCATTCAATATGTGTGGTCTTATATCATAACTTCTAAAAAAAACACGAATTAAAAAACGCTTCCATAAACCAGGAAGCGTTTTTTATACTCAATAAAATCACAGAAGCTTAATAACGAACTTATGGCAGAGGTTCTACGAATACCTCTGGATCATAATGCTGACCTTCATCGAATATAGTCTCATTATTTTCCGGTTCGCTCAACGGTTCCTCATTCACTGAAGCGCCCTGATCGTAAAGATCTGTCTGTTGGTCAGAATATTGTTCAGACCATGCATTATCGTAAACATCTACAGGCTGCTGATAGGTGTTTGGATCGTAATATTCGCTAGAATATTCATTGACCTGTTCAGCTGTTCCATCCTCACTGGTATGGAAAGTATTCGAACTGGTACTGTAAATATCGGGAATTACCGGGTTATTTCCATTCAGAACATCCATAATCAAATCATGAACAGTCTGAAGCTGGCCTTCATCAGCCAGAGTGACTGAAGCAAATCCCTGAACTGACGGCGAATACTCCATCGATGATGAATTGACCAGTGCGACCGATTGAATATTCCAATTTGGAAAGCGGCTCAATTCTAAAGTCAGCAGTCTTTTCACATCTTTGGTACTCATGTTGGTCTCAAAAGCGGTTGATAAAGCTTCCATTACTTTCGGATAGTTGGAAATCATCGAAGGAGATATCATAGCTCGAATCAGAGCTTTCATAACGGTTTGCTGGTTTTTAACCCGTTGATTGTCTCCATCTGAATAAGCGTGTCTCTCTCGTGAAAAAGCAAGAGCTCTCTCTCCATCCAGATGATTCCATCCTGCCTTAACCCCTTCCGTTCCGTTTGCATAGAAGGTTTCAACTTCAAGTCCAGGTTCAACTTCTACCTCAATTCCTCCAATGGCATCAACGATGTTGATCAATGAAGAGAAGTTCAGCCTGACTGTATAGTTGATTGGAACATCAAGCAAATCTTCTACAGTGGATTCTGTTGTTCCTACCCCATAAAGACCAGAATGAGTCAATTTATCAAACTGTCCCTGTAATCCTTCACAGGCAGTTTGGTTCTTTTTGCATGTGATTTCCGTATAAGTATCACGAGGCAAAGAAACCATCAGTATTTCTGCCGTTTTTGGATTAATCGCAACCAGCATATTGACATCCGACCTGGATACACTATTTAAAGTTCCGTAGCTGTCATTTCCTGAAATTAAAACGACAAACGGATCTGTCATGACATTATTCACAGGGTCAGCAGGATTAAGCATGGATGCGTCTCGATCTGTGTAATAAATGTACTGATCGACTACATTTGTAAAAGTCGTCAGCGCATTGTAGCGATTGACATCATTTGCCGCTTCATTTAATGCATCATGCAGTTGTTCAGGAAGAGCAATAGCACTTATCTCTCCATTATATAGATCATCAACGAGCTGATAGACTGAATCATATTCTACTGTTTGTGGATGAATCCCTTTTTTATCCAGACTATCCAGCAAGCCCTGAGTTCCTTCAGGTTCTTCCTGCCTCATGACTCCAAGAGAAGTCTGATCCAGATCTTTCTCAGAATCCATATTATTAATCATGGCATAAACTGTGACTGTATTTGCCATTTTGTCTGTAAGATCCGTCACGCGATCAAGCATGATAGATGTATCTTTAACATATTTTCCTGCCAGCGAACAACTTAAAGCCAGGATAATTACGATCAGTCCTGTTAAGTATCTTGAAATTGGTCTGCGGCTTTTGAATAACCAGAATCGGATAATCAAAAAGCTGACGAGAATCAGTCCCAGACATACAAGAATCATCATATATACCGGAAGAATATCCAGCCTGATTAATTCAAATATTAAATATCCAACAGCTGCCAGTGCAAGCAGAGAAACAATCCAGCATATTGGGCCTGCTCTTCGCCTGAATTTGCGGCGCCTGTCGACTTTCTTTTTTGCCATTCTAATTCCCCTCTAATTTTCAGCATCAGACAGCCAAAAAAAACTGTCTCAATTATAAACATCCTGAGCCATCATTTCAAGGTTTCCTAAGATCCGAAGCATGACTGTAAGTTCTTTATATTTGACGGGTTGCCCGAAATGAAATTACCTATATACCATTAAAGGCGAAGAATCTTTTGAATTCTGCAGTTTTCCTCTCAGGAAAGCTGCAGGACGCAAAGAACTTCGCCTTTTTTACATTGAAGTATTATTGATTCAGACTGACAGAGCACAGAGTTCTCTGATTTCATCATTCCAGGGAAGAACGCTGTCAATGACATCAGCCGGTATAACTGAACCGCGCCATTTCTGGAATCTGTTCATCACCAGTTCGAGATACTTGAGGACATTCAGTCCGCAGCGTCTGGCTGTCTTGACTATCGAAGACAGAAGCGTCAGCGCTCTGGCTCCGTCTTCACTGTATGCGAACAGCCAGTTATGCCGTCCTCTCGCTATGGAGACAAATGCTTCTTCTGAACTGTTGTTATGGGCCGGAACCAGCGGATCATCAAGGAATACTCTCAGACCGGCTTCAT
>NZ_MPJW01000024.1 GCF_001945525.1 Ileibacterium valens | reverse complement strand
CATTTATATTGACGCCAAGATGCAGTGTCTGAAGACAGGAAGAAAAACCCAATCTTTCGAATATCTTCAGAGCAGATCAAATCAACAAAGAAAGGAAAAGCTCGCAAAGATCAAAATGAGTCTGTAAAAGAAAAAATCAAATCCATTCATAGAAGACAGAGCAATGGATTTGATATGTACCGCAGGCCGTGCGGGAATTTAAGCCCCTGGAGAACTATACCCCCGGTTCCGGATCTTCTGATCTGGCAGACCGGAGTTCGTCGTTTCCTCTCGGACGAAAGGGGAATAAAACATTATCTAGTATTTTAACGTTAACAGCAGAAAATATCAGATAAATGCGAGCAGGTCGCGGTTTTGAAGAATAGACAGAGCGCCCGAACAACAAAGTCAGGACGACAATATACTTCGAGACGTGTTTGGATTGTTTCTGCAGTATTGGCTGTTCTGCTTCTGGTCGGTCTATTTATTGATATCAATGCCGGATATTCGACCATTTCATTATCAGAAATGGCTGAAATTCTTACAGGTGGAGGTTCCGGATCTCTTCGGTACACCTTACTTGAATTAAGACTTCCACGAGTACTGACCAGTATGCTTGTGGGTATTGGGCTGGCTGCTTCTGGATGTATTTTGCAGGGAGTCAGCCGTAATGATATGGCAGATCCTGGTATTCTGGGACTCAATGCCGGAAGTGGTCTGATGATAGCCCTGTTTATCGTATTGATCAGCGGAACTTTTGAAGGATATAGTTTTCTGCTTCCCTTATTAGCTTTTTCTGGCTCAGCAATTGTTGCTTTTATCGAATACAAACTTGCACTCGTTGGGGGCAGACTCAGACCAAAAAGACTTTTATTGATGGGGGTTGCCATCTCCTTAGCCATCAGCTCCCTGACGACAATGCTTATGCTTAAAATGCCTGATTCTGATTACGCATTTGTACAGAACTGGTTGGCTGGAAACATCTGGGGTGCCAGCTGGTTAAACGTAATGATTCTTTTTGCCGGCTTGCTGATGATGATTTTATTTAGTCTTTATCATTCAAGAGTATTGAATATATTTGGACTTGGACAGGAGAATGCGATTTCGTTAGGCGTAAATGTTGAAAAGGAATCTCTGCTTCTGATCAGCGCTTCCGTCGTGATGTCGAGTTTGTGCTGCGCTGTAGGCGGAGGTCTTAGTTTTGTTGGATTGATCTGTCCGCATCTGGCCAGAAAACTGACGGGTCCAAACTATCGTTCCTTAATTATTGTGACTGTTCTATGCGGTGCAGTTCTTCTGGTTTTCTCTGATATCATTTCCAGAACCTTGCTGCTGCCAAGTGAAATCCCAATCGGAATTGTCAGTGCTGTGATCGGAGCCCCGTATTTTCTATACCTGTTAATGAAGGAGTAGTGAAGAGTAATTATTATGGAAAACACAAAAGATACATCCATCCTGTATGCCAACGATCTTTCAGTTGCTTATGGAGACAAGGTGATTATTCCTTCCATGCAGGTTTTTATTCCAAAAGGAAAAATCACTTCGATCATCGGACCAAATGGATGTGGAAAATCCACATTGTTAAAATCCCTTGCCAGAGTCATTCCCCATAAAACCGGAGAAATTGTCCTGGATGGAAAAAGGATGTCTGAGCTTTCTTCCATAGAGATTGCCAGAAAGATGGCTTTATTGCCTCAGGGCCCGCAGGCTCCGGCGGGATTAAGTGTAGAAGAACTTGTCTCTTATGGCCGATATCCTTATCAGAAAGGTGTTGGCCGATTAACTCAGAAAGATCATGAAATAATTGAAAAAGCCATGAAGGAAACTGGAGTAGAATCCTTAAAAGACAGAAGCATCGATCAGTTATCCGGAGGGCAAAGGCAAAGAGTATGGATTGCAATGGTACTGGCTCAGGACACACCATTAATTTTGCTGGATGAGCCTACCACCTATCTTGATATGGCCCATCAGCTTGAGGTTCTTGAGCTTTTGCAAAAGTTGAATCAGGAAGAACATAAAACGATCGCTCTGGTCATTCACGATCTGAATCTGGCCGCTCGCTTTTCTGATCATCTGATTGCGATGCGAAATGGTCAGGTTCTTTTTGAAGGAAGTGCTCAAAAAGTCATGTCCTCTGAGGTTCTAAAAGCGGTATTCTCTCTTGATGCCTGTATTGAAAAAGATCCCTGGACTGGCCGTCCAACGATGGTTACCTATCGGCTGATCAATAATCAAACGGATTAATTCCTCTAAATCTGCGTATTGAGAACTTCGCGTTTATGACGTGAATGTTCTCTTTTTTCATTTTTTCTTTCACATTTTTGCATCAAACAGCTTTTTACAGCGTTTTCCCGGTAAAATATAATTATGTTTCGCCGCTTTACCAAGGTATGATGGAAAGGCTTCCACAATTTTACACGATATTATTTTTCAAACTTGCAGCATAACTCTTAACCGATTTGAGCCTGCAGTTTGAGTTTTGAAAGCTTTTAATTCATCTTCAGCCAATGACCATTCGTAACCTGCAAAGTTAACTAAACAATCAAATTTAAGAATTGGTATGAAACGAAAACAATCAAATGATCAACAGGATCATCATTAATCTGCTGAAAGGAGTGTACGGCAATCCTGCCCATCATATTTGTGGATGGGATCCTTTGCCAATGATTTATGAATATTTTTGATATTGCAAAAGAAACCGGCTTTTCAATCGCAACCGTATCAAGAGCCATCAATAATTCCGGTTATGTCTCTGAAAAGACCAGAGCAAAAATCATGAAAGTGATTGAGGAAAACAACTATTCTGTCAATGCCTTTGCCAGAGGAATGGCAACCTCTTCCATGTCACAGGTTGGAATCGTCAGCACTGATTCACGAGACATCTATCAGGCGGAATCCATCTACTATCTTCAGAATGAGCTCAAGGCCAAAGGGTATACTTCCCTTTTAACCTGTTCAGGAATTGATTTAAAAGATAAGCAGCAGGCTATTTCTCTTCTGTTATCAAGAAATGTCGATGCCATTTTCCTGATTGGATCTCAGTTTATTGAACCAAAAGCAAGAGATAATGAATACCTCAAAGACGCTGCAAAAAAAGTTCCTGTTTTTTTGATGAACGGGGCTTTAAAAGACCCCAATATTTATTCGATTCGATGCGACGATGAAGCAGGTTCAGCTTCCGTAACCCGATTGGTTCTTGAAAACGGAGCTAAAAATCCATTGATGATCATGCGCCGCAGAACGTATTCTTCCGCAAAAAAAATGCGGGGATTTGAAAATGCCTGCAAGGAAGCAGGCATCGATCCAACCGACAGAATTCTTCAAAATGGTCATCTTGACGGAATGCTGGAAGGGTTGACGGATTTACTGGATAACCGTGAATATGATGCTCTAGTCTGTGCAGATGATGCCCTGGCTGCCAGCGCAATCAAATATTGTCTTCATCAAAACTTAAGAATTCCTGAAGATGTTCAAATAACAGGCTATAACAATTCATCACTCTCTCACATTGCAATCAAGGATATAACCTCTTATGACAACCGCATCGAATATTTATGCAGCACGGCCGTATCTTTGATGAATCAGGTCTTTGACCGCCAGGAAGTCCCGGCTGATTCAGTTTATACAGGAAAAATAATTGAAAGAGAAAGTACAAGAAAGAAAGAGGAAAAGCCAAAAATCAAAACGAGCAGAGCTGAAATGGATGAAGACGAGTATTTGTTTTAGCAATTTCAACCGCAAACCGATTGATCTCTTATCCTGAATCACGAATTTTTCACGATTCATTTTTTCGGATAAGCAAGAAGGCTCGAAAAAGTTTTGTATGAATCCCTATTTGTTTGCTTAAAGGAATCTGAAAGCCTGAAACTTTCAGGTTTCTTTTTTTCTATAGCATGGAGCTCTGATTCAAAGAATCACTTCTGCATTTTAAAACGATTTTCTTTAGGCAAGAGAAACCTCATTTAAATGTTTTGGTATGACAATAGATATTGAAACAGCTATGTTTTTTGTTATCCGAAAATATCGGTAGAAAAGAGTACCTATGAATATAGTTCTTTGGGCTGACTTACAGTGCCCGTTTTGTCTGGTTGGCGAAGAAAACCTGAAAAATGCAATTCAGGAACTCGGACTCGAAGATCAGATCAATATGGACATCAAATCCTATGAGATTCACCGACCAGAGGATGGAGAAGGCGATCATTCTCTCATTCAGATTTTTCAGGAAAAAGATGGATTTACCTATGACGAAGCGCTGGCTCAGGCTGCCTGGATCGATCAGATGGCTAAAGAAGAAGCAGATCTGGACATTGATTTTGCAAAAGCCAGAGAATCCACTGACCTGGATGCTCATCGACTGTTCAAATTTGCCATGGATCAGGATCCCAAAAAAGCGATGTATTTAAGAGATCTTCTTCATCAGGCCTATTTTGCAAAGCAAAAAGTCCTTGCAGATCGAAATACATTGCTTGAACTGGCAAAAGAGGCTGATCTGGATGTAAATTTAGCCAGACAGATGCTTGAATCCAATTTATATATTCGTGAAATCCGTAATGATGAAATGGAGTTTGAAGCCTTAAATGCTCAAAGTGTTCCTTATTTTATCGTTGGACATGAAGTTGTTCCAGAGCATCTGACTAAGGAAGAAATGAAAAAAGTTCTCCTTCGCAATCTGAAACAGGAAAAAGAAACTGAATAAGACGAATCAGTCAGAGTATTCCTGATTTTTTCAGTTCTTGTAAACTTGTTTCTGATTGAATATCTCAAGAATTCAGGATGAATTTTTGATGAATCTGTTTTAAAGGCAGAAAGCCCACCTGACCATAATAATCAGATGGGCTTTTTTCATAATCGTCTTATTCTTTCGTTTTGCTTCAGAGTCTATTTCCTGAAACTGATCATGTTGAATTTACTTCCAGTGCTTAAGTTTCGAAAGCCAGAGATCGATCTGATTGTGCATGGCTTCTTCACTCAGATTTTCCGGATTTGGCATCTGTTTTGCCAGAAAATCAATCAGGGATTCCTTGGAGTCATAAACAAAAGTTCCGTTTTCATAGCACCATTTGCAATAGTCTTCATTGAAGCTGCCATCTTGTTCATGACTGATTAAGTCATCTTCATTGAGCGGCATTCCACAGCATTGACAGATGAGTTTTCTCGGCGTTCCTAACAGCGTATTGATCGAGACATTGAATTCCTTAGAGAGAAGCTTCAGAGATTCCGTATCCGGCTGAGTATCGCCATTTTCCCAACGGCTGATTGCCTGTCTGCTGACCATCAGACGTTCGGCCATTTGTTCCTGAGTAAGCTGATTCTTTTCACGAAGCGTTTTGATTATTTTTTTAACTTCCATTATTTTTCTCCTGTACTTGTTTGTAATTTCATTTTATCTTCAGGTGCGATCCTGCAAAAGCAACTCGTTGTTGCGGCAGGAGAAATAAGATTTGATTCCTCAACCAAAACAATAGACTAGCAATTGCAAACGTCTTCATTCATTTGTATCTCTACTGACAGAAGCACTCAAATCGATAAGCTCATATTGAGAATAAAAATGGGAGCTTGTTTATTCCGGAGTTAAAAAATCCTGTCTCCGAACTTATAGAAACATGATTCTGAATTTCAAGAAGTTAAAAAGTGAAATTCAATAATATCAAAAGTTATATCGAAAAATCTAATTTTGATTTTTATATTCTCGGCTGCCCGAGATTGGTTGAAGAAGTAACTGGGGATCTTTTTTCTTCCATCACCATCTCTCGCAACGATTAAATTACTTTGAGCCCTGGAAGAAGCAACAGATCCCGCAGGAACTTAGTGACTCTTATAACGGACTCACTTCTCGTATAATCGATGTAAAAGGCCATAAGCGTAGCAGCTTACGGCCTTTTACTAAGGAAGAAGATTTAAGGGTTATAGAAAGGATAGATTATGATTTATAAATTATTATTAAACAATACTATTTCAATGATATTTATCTCATTGTCATCCATTTACCAATTTGGTGCTAAACGAGTGGCTGATAAAACATAATCATAAATTATAGAGCTTCGTCTATCAAAGTCGTCAGCTTATCCAAATTTGTTTTTCCTCGTTTAACCGCCAGTCCTATGATCAGCATTGCGCTTATAGAGATAACCATCATAAACGATGCAATACAGCAACTCACCGTCTGGTTTTTCATGAAAAGCATCAGACTTAAGGATAATGATGAAAGGATCATTGTATTGCTTAGCCATTTCTTTAACCGATTATATAAACGTGTCTGTAGAACAAATTCCGATTTAAGTTGTTCAATTCTTAATCTTTCCATGTTTACTCTCCATAAGATCATCAAGTTCTGCAAGTTCGATTCAATCGTCATCAGAAGTGATTTCTTTCGATTGTCCAGCTAATCTTCGAATCAACTTTTGATGAACTATGAATGATTTACAGATTCTCTTTATTGCGCTTTAATACTCAATATGTGTAATAAATGAATATCAGACCGAATTATTTTCTGATCTGAAAATTAGTAGTTCAGACCTGGATCGAAGAAGCCAACCAGAACTCCAAGGAAAGCGACCACAACCAGAAGCAGCATCACTTTTAAAGGAGACATTTTCTTCTTAGCCATTAACCACCAGCAAAGGATAATAAATGCAGCCGTCAGAAATCCAGGATAAACACCATCTAATGTGTTCTGAAGAACAAGGAATGGTTCATCAGCTCCAGATGCTGTCATACTGAATGCGGTTTTTACTGAAACCCAGGATGCAGCAACAGCACCAATAACAATTCCACCAAGCATGGTAATGCTTTCACGAAGAGCCAGTCCCTGTGGTCCTACCAGGAAATCTACGGCTTTTCCACCCATCTCATAGCCTTTGACAAACAAAAGCTTCATTCCGAAATAAGCAATCAGGTTCCAGACAATGATGTAGAAAATTGCGCCTAATGGACTTCCACCTGTTGACATACCCATAGCAACACCAAGCAGAATTGGAATCAGCGTTCCTACAACCAGAGAGTCACCGATCCCAGCAATTGGCCCCATCAGACCTGCGCGAAGACCATTAATGGTTTCATCATCAACGTCGCCTGATCCATTTGCTCGAGCTTCTTCAAGTCCTGCTGTAATACCAACGATAACAGTTCCCAGCTGAGGTTCAGTATTGAAGAAGCTGCGGTAGGTATTCATACTTCTTGCCTGAGCTTCTTTATCATCAGGATAAAGATCACGGATAATTGGCAGCATAGCTACCATATAACCGAATGTTTGCATATGTTCTTGTGAGAAGCAGGTCAGATGTCCGTAATACCAGTTTCTGAAGGCTTTACTAAAAGCCTTCTTAGAAATCTTCTTTTCCATGATTAGATGTCCTCCTCTTCTTCATATTCTGCGAGTTCAACTTGTGGTTTCGTTAAGGTAATCATCTTGATTCGATAATTTATGAACGCGAACATCGCAGCGATGATTGTAGCGGATACCAGGTTAATACCCAGGGAGGCGGCTAAAGTAAATCCAAAGAAAAACGGGATAAAGTCGATAGGTTTGGTAACGATCTGTTTCAACAGGATAGCGATTCCGACACACGGCAGTAGCGCGCCGACAGTAAAGAGTGTTTTCATGGCTAATCCATCCATAGGCAGGTAGTTTTTAATCAAATCAACCATTGGAACACCCATCTTAACCATGATCATTGTCGGTAAGAACGAAAACAGGATGTGGGATATCCATGGATAAACCATATCCACAGCATAAAGTTTGTCGTAGTCTCCTTTCTCGACTGCTGTCCAACCTATATGTTGCCATACCAGGTTCATTGTTGCGGTGCCATAAAACAGCACAGTTCCCAACGTACCAACCATAGTTCCAAAAGAAGTAGCCAAGGCCTGTCCGTCTGGTGAATCAGCCGATAGGCCATAGGATTTCAAAGCGATCATTGCCAGAGGAATACCGATATAGGATACAGCTCTAACGTCGGCCGAAACTGTTCCACCCGGTGTAACCAGAGCAATGTATACGATCTGCATCGCTACACCGACAAGGATACCGCTTGCCACATCTCCTAAAACAATTCCACAAACCAGCCCACCAACGAGAGGTCTACCTAATGTGTAGTTACCAATACTGGTACCACCCATACCTGGCATACTTGCCAAACAGGCAAATAGCCCCAAAATAGCTGCTTGCAGCCAACTGATTTCCATAATAATTTTCTCCTTATGTTAAATCTTTTTCTCTTTTCTTTATCATTCTTCTATCAGATATAACTGTAGAAATTAATAACCAAATTCCCCTTTAAAATCGTTCCAGTTTCCGATCGAAACATCTGGAAGCAGAGCAAATTTAACGTTGTAACCAGCTTTAGAAATCTTTTCCAGAGCATCCGCTTCTTCCTGAGTAATCGACTGATTGTTGCCCAGCTTAACAGCTTCAGGTCTGTCATTGCAAGGACCGATAATCAAGGTTTCTACACCTGGTTTAAAGCCCGCTTCAACCAGAATTTTTTCCATATCGACTGGATTTTTTGTAATTACAAAGTATTGAGTATCTGATGCGAGAACTTTTGGAGATTTTTTAATGAAGTCTTCAACTGTCCAGACAAATGTCTTCTTACCCGAAGCAGCCTTATAGGCATTTTTCAGTACAGGATTACTTGCAGCTTTGTCATTGACTGCAATAATTCCATCGCATGGGAATTCTTTCGCCCATCGGGTACAAGTCTGTCCATGGATCATTCGATCATCAACTCTTAAGAATGTAACGCTCATTTTTTCCTCCCTTTTCTTTAAAATGAAAATTTTTCTTTTTATGAATCTTGCAGCGGCTCTCTGCAGATCCATTGAGTAGCTAAACAATCTTTCATGCATTTTTAAATAAGAATTCTGTGGGTTTGCAAACTTGGATCAATCTTAGACTTCTTCGTCTTCATCATCTTCAACCGCAAGTAGAAATTCTTTTAGTGCTCCTTGTGCTTCCGATAACACACCATCTTTGGCATCATCCAGACTCATCGCATCTTTCATAAGTAATGCTGTCAGTGCCAGTGGAAGATTCATTCCTCCAATCACTCTGGTTTGTTCAGTCAATCCCTTTTCATTGATAACGTTACAGGCTGTGGTTAAAGGACTTCCCCCGATCAGATCGCCAAGCAGTAAGATTTCATCATCGGTATTGACATTCGAGATTACATCTTTGAATGCTTCCGCAAATTCATCCGCACTCTTACCATCTTCTAATCCACAGCTCAACAGGTCTTTTCGTTGTCCAGCAAGCATGCCAAGAGCATTGGCTAATCCATCCGCAAATTTCCCATGACTGACTAGAATTACATATTTCATATTCCGTCTCCCTTCTTACACACATATTTTCGATTTTTTCTCAGTTTTACAGTATTGTTAGATGTCATAAGTGATTGTTAGAAATTCACAATATCTTGTGACAGATGTCATTTGAATTATTTAATAATTTTTACTCCGGTAAAGCTAATCCCCTTTCTATCCCTGCCATGCAATTCGACTGATCAGGCCACAAAAAAAAGCTGACCGGATCAGTCAGCCGTAAAATAACAATATGAATAACCAGCAGCATAATACAGACAGCTGTCCGTGAGGCATTCATAGTTCTGATTATTCTCTGAGAAAAGAGTTGAGCTGTTTTTGAAGATCAAGAAGCTCAAGATCTAAATCCGAAGAGGATCTGATAATTTTACTTATTCCATTATTCAGAAGACGAGAGGCATCTTCGAATTTTCGAAAGCGCTTCTTTGCTTTCGTATGGCTTAAAGCAAAATCAAGCATATCCCAGGATACTTCATCATTTGCGATTTCAGTATTTTTAACCAGTTGAACCATCGCACTGGTTCCGCTGGTCTGTTCCATCATCATCGTTTGAATTTCAGGATCACATGTAAATAAACGCAAAAGGTCCCATGCGTCCTGTGGATGGGCAGTTGTTGCCGATATCCCCATCATAAGCGTTTCGAGCGAACAGCGGGATTGTTCGCTGTTCAGAGAAGGCATTGGTAAAATCGTCCAATCAAATGTAGAATAACGACGTACTTTCCATGGATAAGGACCATAAGTTTTATATTCAGCCAGACTCATTGGCGCAAAAGCCGTTTGCCCTGAATCAAAACCCTCGGTTGTATTTCCTGAAAAATTGCTTTGATCTACAGCAGCCATCTCCTGCATAAAAAGCACAGCCTGGCGAACATCATTCTGGTTGATATAGGCCGTATTGCCTTCATCATTAAATAAATTCAATCCAAAGGCCTCGATTGTATCATCCACCGTATACCCTGAAATTCCCCATTGGTCGACAATACCGTCAAAATCAGAATCTTTTGTAATCTGCGAACTGATACGGAGAAGATCTTCTGTAGTCCAGTTCCAATCAGGAACTACTATTCCTTCTTTTTTTAGAAGACCCTTGTTAACGAACATCAGCTTCAGGTTGCATTGGTAGGGCAAAGCATAGATTTGATGATTATAAGTCCCTTCTTCGATCGCTGATGAATAAAAATCTGCGGATTGGACATATTGATCCTGCTCAATAAAAGAATTCAGTTCTTTCAAAGCCCCAAGGCTGGCCATAGTATTAAAGTCCTGATCCAGTACCATGAACAGATCAGGCTGCATCCCTTTTACAATCTGTTCCGAAAGCCATTGCGAATAGTCATCTCTGACGATTCCACTGGTGTATTTTACTTTCACATAAGGATGAGTACTTTCAAAACGAGAGATCACTTCATCTACAATCGTATAAGTTCCACTCTCCGGCACATTCCAGTTACTGGTGGATAAAATTCCAAGATGAAGAGTATAAGGGATAGGTAAAAAACGCAGGAGACTGCAGATACATACAGATAAGACAAGTCCAACAATCACTTCAAATAGAATTCGATGTTTTTTTCGAATATTGTCACACTGCTGCTTCATCCTTTTTGAATTAAAAGTGTCAAGAAATCTTTTTAATCTATGCGATTTCCCGTCGTTTAACTCTCTTTTTCTATCAACCATCCACTAATCTCCGACCATCTCCCGGATTCGTCCACGGTTTTCTACAGCCCAGATGGCCAGCTGTGTTCGATCACGAAGAGAAAACTTATTCAGGATACTTGAAAGATAATTTCGAACCGTCCCCTCTGAAAGATAAAGAGCCGCTGCAATTTCCTTATTTGAACGTCCATGACCAATCTGTTGAATAACTTTCCACTCCGTTTTGGAGATTTCATTTTCCGAATTTTCATCCACCCGGATAATCGTCTCTTCTGACTGATTCTTTGAAAACATATTGAAAACTTTGGCAGCAATATCAGGGTTCAGCATGGCTCCGCCTGAGTGTACCGTTTTAATCGACATGGCCAGCTCTTCCATGGATACTCCTTTGAGAAGATATCCACTTGCTCCATATTTCAAAGCAGAGAAGACAAAATCATCAATCATCAAATGTCGTCAGAACGATTACTTTTGTTTTTGGATAGTCTTTTTTGACCAGACGCGTCGCCAGAACACCATCCATTTTTGGCATTCGAATATCCATAAGGATGACATCCACATATTCTTTTTTCAGGAGATCCAGAACCTCGAGTCCATTGGCCGCAGTCCCTACGACTTTAATCTCCTCATCCATGGATAGAACAATTTTCAGTGAGTCTCGAATCAACGCCTGGTCATCCGCAATCACAACATTAATCATGAAATTCCCCTTTCTGCAGTGGAACCTGAATCCGAGTTGTAAATCCATCAGATCCATCAAAATGTATAGTTCCATGAATTGCCGCAATTCTTTCTTTCATCTGTGTCAATCCGTAGCCCGGCTCAATACAATGAGCTCCAAATCAGTTGTCATCAATAATAATATTCAGATTTTCATCAGCGATGTAAAAATGAATCTGTATATGGTTCGCAGCTCCATGACGAATAGAGTTGGTGATGCTTTCCTGAACTACCCGAAAAAGGGCATCCTCTTTAGCTACTTCAAAATCGATATTTTCAACTTCATAATTCAAATCAATCTGTAAATCATCACTCAGTCCGATAAACTCAGTAATCATCTTTTGCAGTGCTCCCTTCAGCCCTGACTGTTCAAGAGCTCCTGGACGCAGCTTATTGAGTGAATTTCGAACATCGGATATGCCCTCACGAACGACCTGCGAAACAAGATGCAACTGTTTTTTAGCAAGATCTGGTGATTTATCAATAATGATCAATGTCGCATCTACCCCTGCTGCGATTCCTGTTAGAGCGTGTCCGAGCGTATCATGAATTTCTCTGGCGAGTCTTTTACGTTCATTGTTTTCACCGATACGCTCTGTTATTGCCGCATAATTCTTCAGTTCTCTATTCACCTGGTTAATCATATTTAACTCTTGAGCAATATTCTCATTTTCCTTGGTTTGATGATTAATATAGAGCGAAAGATACGCTACAAAGATCAGAAGATTAATCATTTCAAGCAGATTTTTCAGCATGATCAAAAGGCTGCTCAACGAATGATCAAAAACGTTAAAATAGGCTGCTGGATCTGCCATCGGAAAGAAAAATGAAACGACATAATAATTCGACAAGAAGTATAAACAGGCCAGAATTCCTAATACACTGTAACTGGTCGTATTCTTTTCCCTTCGCATATGAAACAGGCAATCCGAAAAAACCATAAGAAACAGACCTGAATAAGCCATGTTCAGATAATAAACGATCTGAAACCCAAGGATGATCTCCAGAATGATACTGGTCAGATTGGCTGCTTTTTCAGATATTTCACTGACAGACCGTGATAGGATCAATGCCGCCAGGACCGCATACAGAAACAGACAGGCAAAAAATATTGTTACCGGATTTTTCGGAATATGATCGATCTCGCTTAAAAATAAATTACTTTTTTGATGATTAACAATAAACCTAGTAGCTAACAGAAAAACTGAGGAATAAAACATAACAATCAGATAATTCAGACCCACCATGAGGTTTCGAAGAGATGAAATCATCCTCATTCCTGTAAATCGACTCATTGCCACTCCCTCAGCGCTTTTACATCCAGATTGCTGCGGTCGAGCAATTTAACAGGAATAACAGTTACAGGCTCAATTTTATCTTTTTGCAGCGCTCTATACATTTGTTCCGAGGCTATTTTCGCCATATCATAGGGCATTTGCATGACAGTTGCTTCTGCTGAAGAAGACCTTGTCAGCTGCTCTTTAAAGTCAGGAGTCCCATCGACTCCATAAACTCGTATATCGTCCCGATTAAGGTATTGAAGGGCTGCGATGGCTCCCATTGCACTTGGATCGTTCAAACACATGATGAAATCAATATCTGGAGTTTCTTCCATCATTGAAAGCACTGCAGGCATCGCAAGTTCAGTCTGTCCAAAGCATTCCGCTTCATTCACAACTTTAAATTGAGGATAGTTCGTTATTTCATAAAGAAAGCCTTCAATACGATCCCTTCCGCTTCGAACCTCGGAATGTTTGATCAATGCGACATTGCCCCCTTCAAATTTTGAAGCAAGGTCTTTTGCCCAAAGAACACCAGCTTCAAAATTATCTGAATAAATAGAACTGGTCGTACTTTTTGAGGTATCCATCGGACAGTCAATGACAATCACGGGAATTCCTGCATCTTTTGCCTCCTGCAGACTTTCTTCAATAGTAATTGAATCGACTGGATTAATGAAAATCCCATCGACCTTCATTTTTATAAACTCTTCGATCTGTTCAGATTGTTTATCTGGATCAAGCATTGGATCACGTAAAACCAGACGATCTCCCCGACTTTCAACAACCTTAACCAATTCATTTTGAATCACAGTATAAAATGGATTATTCATGGTCATATAGCTGACACCGAAAATACGGTTGCCCCCATAACTTTTCATCGTGTAGAGATCATATATGAAAGCCGAAGTAAAAAACATCAGAGCTATCATTCCCCATAGAAATAAATCTCGTTTCGACTTCATACTTCACTTCCTTTTATCACTATTCTATTAAATCTTCTGAATCAATTATGAAACCTCAATGACCCGAATCATAAGCAGTAATTATTCCGTTGTTGCTTATTACAATTCTATCTGAAATGATTAGTTAAAAGCTATGATTGTCGATGGTCTCTAACCTTAAAAACGTACAGGAATTCCATTCGAAAAACTAATGACATTTGTCATAAAAGGATTTTCCACTTATCAATTTTACAGAATTTCCCTGTTTGATCTTTAATAACTTCTGATTATCAGAAAAAAGATCCTATCTTGTGATCAACAGTAACCTTTTGAAATTTGCACGGGCTTTTATTCCCGGTTATCCCTGAATACCATCAAAGGCGGAAATCTTCTCTGTGCTCCAGCTTTCCTCTCAGGAAAGTCGGAAACGGAAGATTTCCGCCTTTTG
>NZ_MPJW01000111.1 GCF_001945525.1 Ileibacterium valens | reverse complement strand
TGCTCCTTATTAACCTTGTCTCTGCTTATGTTTTGGGTTTTCACAGATGACCATGACTCTGCCTTTACGGCGGATAACACGGCATTTATCGCAGATCGGTTTAACAGATGGTCTAACTTTCATGTTGGTCCTCTTTCTGTGTATGTTTTCTCCTCTAAAATCCCATCAGTCAGGGGATTTTAGCAGAAACGTAGTTCTGCATTTTTCTCTGTCAGTAATTGCTGACAGGCTGTAAATCAAAAAAATAAGGGAAAATCAGATTTAAAGAATCAGATACAACGAACCAGATCCCCTAAATTTATAATCTGAAAAACGAACTGATAAATCATTCTTATTTCAGTTTTTTTGGCCATCCTGACTGACTTTAATACAGATCAGATAAAAGATGGCTAAAAACGAGCGCCGCAAAATGAAATTGCGCCTAAAAGATTATAGACGCAATTAAACATGAATTCAACTTTGCAGCCAATTCTTAAATCATGAAGATTTCGAAAAAATTATTTTTCGTCAATGGTCTTCTGAATGAAAGACCAGATATCCTCCATGGACTGATCGGCATTGATATGAGCAACCATATCTTTATCATCATAGTATCCGATGACAGGTTCAGTATTTGCAGCATATTCATCAAGACGAACCTTGAGGCTGTCCTCATTATCATCTTTACGCTGTGACAGTTCCTGCCCGCATATATCACAGACTCCTTCGTTTGCAGGAGCCTTGTAATACACATTGTAAATTTCTCCGCATCCCTTGCAGATTCTTCTTCCAGTAATTCTCTTTGTGAGAACTTCCTTTGGAACATCCATACTCAAAACCAGATCAACAGCCTGATCACTGCCATCTGTCAAAGCTTCAAAAGCTTTGGCCTGAGCAAGCGTTCTGGGGTATCCATCCAGCAGGTATCCGTTCTTTGCATCCGGGAGCGATTTTAAATAGTCACTGACCATAGCATTGGTCAGCTCATCCGGGACGAGTCGTCCAGATTCCATATACTCTTTGGCCTGAATGCCAAGAGGAGTGTTTTCAGAAAGATTCTTACGGAAAATATCGCCTGTAGAAATGTGATTTAAATTGTATTTATCTTTGATTCTGCTCGATACGGTGCCTTTACCGGATCCCGGAGCACCCATGATAAAGATATTCATAATCTGATTTTCCTTTGCCTGTTTCTAGACTAATGAACTAGTCGTAATCGTAATATTTCTTATAAGACTTCTGAGTGATTAAACCCTGAACCTGTTTCACAGTTTCAATGGCAACACCCACAACGATAATCATACCTGTTCCGCCAAGAGCCATCGAAGTGGACATTTGCGGCCAGATCAGTGGCATAACATGAGGTAATACCGCAATCAATGCTAGGGATACTGATCCAAGAACGGTAATTCTTGAAAGAGCCTTTGAAATATATTTTTCCGTTGTCTTGCCCGGTCTTACGCTAGGAATATAAGCGCCTGATTTTCCCAGGTTCTCCGCAACCTTTTCGGGGTTGATCTGCATGTTCGCATAGAAGAACGTAAAGAAGATAATCAGAATGACATACAGTAATAACGAATACCATGTCTGAAGGCCGAGCCAATTCTGCATTAATGTATACCAGTCTGCTCCATTTGCAAAGAAGCTTGCAATCTGAACCGGAGCCATCATCAGGGATGAGGCAAAGATAACTGGAATAACGGACGCTGAATTGATTTTGAGCGGAAGGTAGTTCATCTTCGAATTCTGAGCGAGCGTCATTGAAGATGAAGTGTACTGAATAGGGATCTTCAGCTCAGCCGTATTAATCAGCGTAACAAATACGATGATCAGCAGATAAATCAGAATATAACACCCGAAAGCGATCATACCCTGATCCATACCGCTTTGAATGAAGGTCTCCCAGGCAGCTGAAAACTGCTGAGGCATCCTTCCGACGATACCGGCCATAATAACCATCGATACACCATTACCAATTCCCTTCACTGAGATCTGATCACCGATCCAGACCAGGAACATGGTTCCAGCCGTAAATATCGTCGCAATATAAAGCATTCTTGCAGTGGTAAGACCACCGATAAATAACCCCGGATACATATTGTTAAATGTGTAAACGAGGGAAACAGACTGAACGAATCCAAATACGACACCAAGATAACGGGTATACTGATCCATTTTCTTTCGGCCGTTGGCACCAGACTTGGCAAGTTCAGTTAAAGATGGAATAACATCCATGCTTAATAGCTGAATGATGATGGACGCGGTGATATAAGGAGTCACTCCAAGTGCAAAGATGGAGAACTGCTCAATTCCACCGCCTCCAAGCAGGCTCATCATCGCAAATAAGCTGTTGTCTTTAAGTCCTGCCATGAGTCCGGTTGTGTTTACATCGGGGACAGTAATCGCACATCCCAGACGATACACAAGAAAGGCAAAGAGGGTAAAAAGGATTCGGTTGCGAATATCCTTGTTAACCCAGATTGCCTTAATACTTTTCATCGCTTAGCGAACCTCAGCGGTTCCGCCTGCTTTTTCAATTGCTTCCTTAGCAGAAGCAGAGAACTTAGCTGCAGTAACATGCAGTTTCTTTTCAAGTTCTCCGTGTCCAAGAACCTTAACACCGGCAAGCTGTTTTTTCAGCAGTCCCATGTCTTTTAACAGTTCTGGAGTTACATGAGTTCCTTCTTCAAAACGGTTCAGATCGCTAAGATTGATGATAGCGTATTCCTTACGGTTGAAGTTGGTAAAACCTCTTTTTGGAAGACGTCTGGCTAACGTGGTCTGTCCACCTTCAAAACCAGGACGAACTCCGCCGCCACTTCTGGCTTTCTGACCTTTCTGTCCACGGCCGGATGTTTTTCCAAGACCGCTTCCTGGTCCGCGTCCCACACGCTTTCTGGATTTGCGGACATTGGTCTGTGAGAGTTCATGAAGTTTCATTGATTTCTCCTCCGTTTCCTATCCGCGAATTTCTTCTACGCTTTTTCCGCGCAGTTCAGCAACCTGCTCAATAGTACGCAGGGATTTCAGACCTTCCATAGTTGCACGTACTGTATTGATTTTTGTACGGCTTCCCAGGTTTTTGGTCAGAATATCGGTGATTCCGGCAAGTTCAAGAACTGCACGGGAAGCGCCACCAGCGATTACACCGGTACCTTCAGAAGCTGGCTTCATGAATACTTTACCAGCTCCGAAAACACCTTTGATTTCATGAGGAATGGTTGTTCCAACCAGTGGTACATGAATGATGTTCTTCTTAGCTGCTTCACTGGCCTTACGGATAGCTTCTGGTACTTCTTTAGCCTTACCGGTTCCGACACCGACACGGCCTTTTCTGTCACCTACTACTACAAGAGCAGCAAAACGCATACGGCGTCCACCTTTAACCGTTTTCGCAATTCGGTTGATGGATACAACCTGTTCGTCAAACTCTTTCTGCTCTCTTCTTGGTCTTCTTTCGTTTGGCATTGGTTAATCTCCTAAAATTCCAGGCCGGCTTCTCTTGCGGCATCTGCAAAAGCTTTAACACGGCCGGTGTAGGCGTAACCGCCTCGGTCGAATACAACTTTCTTAATGTTCTTGTCGATTGCGCGTTTAGCTACTTCAGCACCAACTTTTTTGGCTGCTTCGACATTGGATCCGTTCTCAAGTTTCATGTCAACACTGCTTGCGGAAGCAAGAGTGTTGCCATTTACATCGTCAATGATCTGAGCATGGATGTGCGTATTGCTTCTGAATACATTCAGACGTGGGCATTCAGGAGTTCCGCTGACTTTCTTGCGGATGCGAAGATGACGTTTCTGACGCATCGCATTTCTGGATTTTTTATTAATCATAGATTCTTACTCCTTTCCCACTACTTCTTACCGGCAGTTTTGCCTTCCTTACGACGGATATGTTCACCTTTATAGCGAATACCTTTTCCTTTATAAGGTTCAGGTTTACGTTTAGCGCGGATATTAGCGGCAAATTCACCAACTTGCTGCTTATCGATACCCTTTACAGAAATATTGGTTGCATTCGGGCAGGTTACTTCAAGACCTTCCTGAATTTCCATTTCAACTGGATGGCTGTAACCAATATTCATTGTCAGCTTGTTGCCTTTAATTGCAGTACGGAAACCGATACCAACAAGTTCAAGATCTTTCTGGAAGCCTTCAGAAACACCAACAATCATATTGTGAAGCAGGGCTCTGGTTGTTCCATGAAGCTGTTTTGTGTGTTTTTCATCATTAGGGCGTTTAACGGTGACGGTATCGCCATCAACTGTAATCGTCAGTCGATCAGCGAACTTCTTTGTCAGAGTTCCTTTAGGCCCTTTGACAGTCACCTCATTCCCTGGTGCCACATCAACTGTAACACCAGCAGGAACGGTAATCAGTTTATTCCCGATACGTGACATTTTATCCTCCTGTCAGGTTTACCAGATGTAAGCAAGCACTTCGCCGCCGACATTGGCTTTTCTGGCATCACGATCCGTCATAACTCCTTTGGAAGTAGAAATAACGGCAGTGCCAAGGCCGCTGAGTACTTTTGGCAGATTATCTGCACCTGTGTAAACACGCAGACCTGGTTTTGAAATACGTTTGAGACCAGTGATAACTTTTTCACCGTTCTTGCCGTATTTCAGATCTATAGTCATTACTTTTTTAACGCCATCGCCTTCAACTTTGTAATCGTTGATATAGCCTTCCTGTTTCAGGATTTTGGCGATATTTACTTTTTCCTTGCTGGAAGGCATGGAAACTGTGTCATGTTTCTGCTGCAGAGCGTTGCGGATTCTGGTCAGCATATCTGCAATTGGATCAGTCATTGTCATGATATTGTTTCCTCCTTCTTACCAGCTAGCCTTCTTAACTCCAGGAATCTGGCCTTTGTAAGCCAGTTCACGGAAGCAGATACGGCAAATTCCATATTTTCTTAAAACAGAGTGAGGACGTCCGCATCTCTGGCAGCGGGTATATTCACGTACTTTAAATTTCTGAGGACGTGCCTGTTTTAACTTCATCGCTTTTTTTGCCACGATAATCCTCCTAGTTATTCTTGACGAAAGGCATGCCAAGCTTTTCAAGCAGGGCTTTTGCTTCGTCATTGCTTTGAGCTGTGGTAACGATGACAACATCCATACCGCGTGTGCGGTTAACCTTGTCAAAGTCAATTTCCGGGAAGATGATCTGTTCTTTAATACCTAAAGTGTAGTTTCCACGTCCATCAAAGGCAGTGTCGCTAACACCACGGAAGTCTCTTACACGTGGTAAGGAAATGTTGAACAGCTTATCCAGGAATTCATACATTTTGTCCGAACGCAGGGTAACTTTACATCCAATCGGCATACCTTCACGAAGTTTAAAGTTTGCGATAGATTTTTTAGCTTTTGTAACTACTGGAGCCTGCCCGGTGATTGCAGCCATTTCAGCAACAGCTTCATCAAGCAGTTTGGAGTTCTGAATAGCGTCTCCAACACCCATATTTACTACGACTTTTTCAATCTTCGGTACCTGCATGACAGAAGAATAGTTGAAATCTTTCATCATCTGGGGGACAACATCATTTTTGTATTTATCTTTTAAACGAGCCATGAATTATCCTCCTACTTCTTGTCCTTGATTTCATTTCCGCTCTTCTTGAAGTAGCGTACTTTTACTTTGTTGCCGTCTTTGTCAGTTTCAATGCGAATTCCGACTTTACCGGCTGTTTTGGCTTTTTCATCGTAAAGAGCCACATTCGATACATGGATCTTGGCTTCTTTTTCAATGATTCCGCCTTCTGGGTTCTGCTGTGTAGGTTTCTGATGTTTCTTAACAACATTTACGCCTTCAACAATGACCTTATTTTCTTTTGGGAAAGCCTTGAGGACTTCGCCGACTGTTCCTTTGTAAGATCCAGTAATAACCTGAACTTTGTCGCCTTTTCTAATAAGCACAGACTTTCCTCCTTACAGTACTTCAGGAGCCAGGGAAACGATTTTCATGTAGTCATGATCACGTAATTCACGTGCAACCGGTCCGAAAATACGTGTTCCTCTTGGACTCTTGTCATCTTTAATTAATACAACTGCGTTGTCATCAAAACGGATGTAAGAACCGTTAGGACGGTTTACACCATATTTGGAACGCACGATAACGCCTTTTACAACGTCACCTTTTTTAACAGTGCCGCCAGGAGCTGCCTGTTTGACAGTGCAAACAACCACGTCACCGATATTTGCAAATTTACGTTTGCTCCCGCCCAGGGCGCGAATAACCAGAACTTCCTTAGCTCCAGTATTATCAGCAACACGCAAACGGCTTTCGTTCTGAATCATCTGCTGTTCCTCCCAGTCTAGCCGCGAGCTTCTTCAACGATTTTAACCAGACGGAAACGTTTGGTTTTGGAAAGAGGACGAGTTTCCATGATTTCAACTACGTCTCCTTCTTTCGCTGTATTATTCTCATCGTGGGCTTTGAATTTCTTCGTATAGTTGACACGCTTTCCATAAAGCGGGTGCATCTTCATTGTTTCAACTGCTACAGTGATCGTTTTATCCATTTTGTCAGAGACAACACGTCCACGGTAGACAGCGCGTTTGTTTCTTTCTTCCACTAGTCTTTCCTCCAACTACTGTGCTGCTTCCTGATTTTTTCTTTCAGTCTGGATAGTTTTGATTCTGGCGATTGTCTTTTTCACTGTTTTTAAACGGGCAGTGTTTTCGAGTTCGCCTGTAGCCTGCTGAAAGCGGAGATTGAATAATTCATCTTTTAAAGCATCCAGCTCTTTAACTAATTCTTCATCAGTTTTTTCGCGAAGTTCATGTGCTTTCATGGTTATTCAGTTTCTCCTTTCTTAACAAAACGAGTTTTTACAGGCAGCTTGTGGCCGGCAAGACGAAGGGCTTCACGTGCAACTTCTTCAGGCACACCGCCAACTTCGAACATTACGCGTCCAGGTTTAACTACAGCTACCCATCCTTCCGGAGCACCTTTACCGGAACCCATACGAACTTCAAGAGGTTTTTTGGTTCTGGCTAAGTGCGGGAAGATACGAATCCACACTTTACCACCACGTTTCATATAACGAGTCATGGCAACACGGGCTGCCTCAATCTGGCGGTTGGAAACATAGTTTCCAGTTTCTGCTACAAGACCGTATTCACCGAAGTCAACATTACGGCCCGCTTTTGCACGGCCTTCATAAGACTGACGATGAGGACGACGGTACTTGGTACGCTTTGGCATCAGCATTAGTTGTTGCCTCCTTTATTCTGGGCGGCATCATTCTGACGGCTGTTGTTTCTACCAGCTGCAGAACGTCCCTGACGGTTGTTCGGGCGATTGCCGTTTCTTCCCTGTCCACGGTTGCTGCCACGTCCGTTTCTTCCTCTTGCAGGACGAGGACGTCTCTGTTTTGGAGCTTCTGGTTCCTGAACCATTTCTCCAGGAAGAACTTCACCACGGCAGATCCATACTTTTACACCTAAACGGCCATAAGTAGTAGCCGCTTCTTCAAGAGCGTAATCAATGTCGGAACGAAGTGTATGTAATGGTACAACACCTTCAGAGTATCCTTCAGTACGGGCAATATCTGCACCGCCAAGACGTCCGGATACAGCTGTCTTGATTCCTTTTGCTCCAGCTCTCATTGTGTTCTGGATTGCTTTTTTCTGAGTAGCACGGAAGGATTTACGTCCTTCAAGTTCGTTGGCGATCCAACGGGCCACCAGACGGGCATCCAGATTTGGGTTGGCAATTTCAACCACGTTGATCTGAAGATTTTTAACAGAAACCATTTTTTCAAGTTTCTTTTTCAGACCTTCAATGGATTTTCCATCCTGACCGATTACTACACCCGGATGAGCTGTGCGGATGATGATGGTCATACGGTTCTGAGTTCTTTCGATCTCAATTCTGGAAATCTGAGGATCGGCTTTGCGCTTATCCTGCGTAGCCTTGGACAGTTTACTGTAATAGTCTTCGATGAACTTACGGATTTTAACGTCTTCCATCAGAAGTTTTGAGAATTCTTTATCGTCTGCGTACCATCTCGACTGCCAGTCGCGGATGATTCCGGTACGCATGCCAATAGGATTGACTTTCTGACCCATGAGATCCTCCTATTCCTTTTCAGCCACAACAACTGTAATGTGACTGGTTCTCTTGTGAATCGGGCTAGCGCTTCCTTTTGCACGAGGCATGAAACGCTTCATTGTGATGCCTTCATTGGCATAGCACTCTTTTACATAAAGCTTGTCTTCATCCATATCATGGTTGTTGACCGCATTGGCTACAGCACTGTGCAGTACATCACCAACCATTTTTCCACCCTTGTTTGGAGTGTATTTCAGGATTGCTGCAGCTTCTTCAACATCTTTTCCGCGGATCAGATCTAGAACAAGTCTGGCTTTGCGGGGCTGAATGCGAAGAGTTTTAGCAGTTGCTCTTGCTTCCATCTTGTCTTCTACCTTCTGCCTTTCTTGTCATCGGCTGCATGACCGGTATATTTGCGTGTTGGAGCAAACTCACCGAGTTTGTGTCCAACCATATCTTCGGTTACATATACCGGGATATGTTCTCTGCCGTTGTGTACGGCAAATGTATGTTCAACAAATTCAGGGAAGATCGTTGAACGGCGGCTCCAGGTTTTAATGACTTCTTTTTTGTTAGAAGCATTCAGAGCCTGAACTTTTTTCATCAGGTGTTCATCGACGAACGGGCCTTTTTTTAAACTGCGACTCATGTCAGATCTCTCCTTGTCTATTTGCCGTTGCGTCTGCGCACAATCAGCTTAGTAGACGCTTTCTTGTTGTTTCTGGTCTTGACACCAAGAGCTTTTTTGCCCCATGGAGTCATTGGAGCCTTACGGCCGATTGGGGTACGGCCTTCACCACCACCATGTGGGTGATCGTTAGGGTTCATAACGGAACCACGGACAGTTGGGCGAACGCCTTTCCATCTGTTTCTTCCGGCTTTACCGATGTTAACGAGGATATGGTCTTCGTTTCCAACGGATCCGATTGTTGCACGGCATGTTCCAAGAATTTTGCGGACTTCGCCAGAAGTCAGACGCAGAGTTACATATTTATCTTCAATACCAAGAATCTGAGCGCTGGCACCAGCTGCGCGAACAAGCTGACCGCCTTTACCAGGTTTCATTTCGATATTGTGGATTATTGTACCTTCAGGCATATTTTTCAGCTGGCAGGCATTTCCTACACGAATATCAGTTTCGTTTCCGGAAATGATTTTGTCGCCAACCTTAAGACCTTTTGGAGCAAGAATGTATCTCTTTTCACCATCGGCATAAGCAACAAGGGCGATATTGCAGGTACGGTTAGGATCGTATTCGATCGCTTTTACAGTAGCTGGGATATCATCTTTGTTTCTCTTGAAGTCGATGATTCTGTAAGTTCTCTTATGACCGCCGCCATGATGACGGGTAGTGATGCGGCCAGTGTTATTTCTTCCGCCCTGACGCTTCAAAGGAGCGGTAAGAGATCTTTCCGGGGACTGCTTTGTAATTTCTTCTCTGGAAAGAGAAGTCATTCCGCGGCGGCCCGGAGTAGTCGGTTTATACTTTTTAATTGGCATAAACTTTTTATCCTCCTGATACGCAATATTTATTCAGGAAATAGCGTTTTTCTCCCTGATCCTCTATTCGCGATTATTCTTCTTCAGAAGCGAATAATGGAATATTGTTACCTTCTGCAAGGGTAACAACGGCTTTCTTGTAGCCGCCTACCTTACCGGTATAACGTCCAACACGTTTTTTCTTCGGTTTAGTGTTCATGATGTTAACTTTTTTAACCTTTACACCAAACAGATTTTCAACAGCCTGACGTACTTCAATCTTGTTTGTGTCTTTAGCTACTTCAAAAGTAACTTTGTTGTGCTCTTCATTGAGCTTCATTGACTGTTCGGTAATGATCGGGCGGATGATAACGTCTCTGTAGTCTTTCATCTTAAGCCAGAGCCTCCTCGATTTCCTTTACGGCAGCTTCAGTGAATACAACCTTGTTTGCATTGAGCAGGTCATAAACATTGATGCCATCAGAACTCATCATAGAAACAGTAGGGATATTTCTAGCGGAAAGTTCAACATTTTCGTTGCCTTCTTCTTTACCAAGAACAAACAGTGTTTTTGCAGGGGCTTCAATTGCATTGAGGATTGCTGCAAAACCTTTTGTTTTTGGAGAGTCAAGAACGATTTCATTCATCAGAGCCATTTCTGAATCCTGAAGTTTGCTGCTTAAAGCAGATTTCAGAGCCAGACGGCGTACTTTCTTATTGATCTTGTAAGAGTAGTCTCTTGGGTTTGGACCAAATACAACTCCACCGCCTCTGTACTGAGGAGCACGGATGGAACCCTGACGAGCACGTCCAGTTCCTTTCTGACGGTAAGGTTTGCGTCCGCCGCCTCTTACATCAGATCTGCGCTTAACAGCAGAAGTACCCTGACGCAGGGAAGCGCGCTGCAGTTTAACTGCTTCATAAAGCGCATCTTTGTGAGGTTCGATACCAAATACAGTGTCATTCAGGTCGTAAGTTCCTACGACTTCACCGTTCTGGTTAATAACGTCAATAACAGCCATTATTCTCCAGCCTCCTTGCTATAGTCCACAAGAGTTACTGGTTCTTTGTCGCCCTTGCTTGTCTTGGCAGTGCGGATCATAACCATACCTCTTTTCGGACCTGGAACGTTCCCTTTAATAAGAACGTAGTTGTTTTCTTTATCAACCTTGATCACTGTCAGGTTAGGAGCGGTTGTTCTCTTGGCGCCTTCATGCCCAGGCATTACTGTACCTTTCATGATGCGTCCCTGACGGGATGTAATACCATTGGTAGCAAGAGATCCGATGTGACGGATGTTCTTGGATCCACCATGGGTCTTTGGACCCTGGTGAGCATTATTTCTTACGATAGTACCCTGGTAACCTTTACCTTTAGAAGTACCGATTACGTCTACCTGTTCACCTGGCGCAAAGATATCGACACTCACGAGATCTCCAACGTTTACATCGAGTTCACAGTCACGAACTTCACGAACGAAACGCTTTGGAGCAGTATTGGCCTTTTTAGCATGACCAATTTCAGGTTTGGTTGAGTTCTTTTCTTTCTTATCTTCGAAACCAATCTGAACTGCGTTATACCCATCAGTTTCTTCAGTTTTCTTCTGAAGAACTACGTTTGGGCTTGCTTCGATGACTGTTACAGGAATCAGCAGGCCGTCTTCAGTGAAGACCTGAGTCATCCCCAGTTTTCTTCCTAATAGTCCTTTCATTATTTGACACCTCCATTAAAGTTTAATCTCGATGTCAACACCACTTGGAAGGTCCAGTCTCTGCAGGGCATCAATGGTTTCCTTGTTCGGTGCAACAATCTCAATCAAACGCTTGTGCGTACGAATTTCAAACTGTTCGCGGGAATCTTTATATTTGTGCACAGCACGCAGAATTGTAACAACCTGCTTTTCTGTTGGCAGAGGCACTGGGCCAACTACTTTTTTAGCACCGTGCTTTTCAGCCGCTTCCACGATCTTCTTGGCACTCTCGTCAAGGATGCGGTGTTCATACGCCTTTAAGCGAATTCTCATTGTGTTTTTTGCCATGGTTACTCCTTTCGTTTATTCTGGATAAACATGCTCCATGCAAATTCCCTGACCCATTCCATGACAACGGTTCTCAGTGGGTCAGCAACCTCGCACTTCATTGCAATGCCCAACCAATATAGCAAATCGACCAACTCATTACAAGCGAAACTTCAAAAAAAGTATACGGAATCCTCATAAATAAAGAACTATATTCACTTACTTGATTTGATTAAAATTTACATTTTGGTAACCGATTTCATGAAAACTATTTTCATCTTTAATTTCTAATGCTCGTTACTCTCTTATCAACGTCGTTTAGTTGTCCATTTCCTACAGACTCGGCAATCCAGATTAGAAATTGAAAGATCTTTAGATCTCTACCTAAGTTATCCCGTATTTGTTTTGATGGTTTGTGTTGCGTGCTGAAGCAACGACAGAATAAACAAAATAACAGCAATTCGCTAAATAAGCAGGTCATAAATGAATCCAGCAAAGTCTTTCTATGCACTTGGCTGTTTACGAAGATACTCAAGAATCACAATTTACCCCTCTGTCATAAGACAAAGGGGTAAGGGTGTAAACTATCTCGGCCTTTCGCAGCTTGTCAAGCCGTTTTTGATTAACAAGCATTGGGTAATAACTTAATTCGTGATGTAATCGTAGAGCTCTTCAGGTACAGGTACTTCAAGATCATACTCGATTTCAGTAATGTTTTTCCCATTTACATTCTTTTGATCCTCATACCATCCTGAAGCGAATATCTCTCCAAGGTAATAGAACTCTTTGCTGATGGCATCATCCTTATTTTTTCGAATAAACAAATGCATAGAATATTCTTGGTCTTTTGCATTCAATGCAGTCTGCATATCTTTCGATTCATGAGTTCGACCGTTTTTACTCATTGCTCGAATCGTATACCTATTCAAAAATCGATCATGATATTGCAGATGTTCTTCAGCTTCTTTTTTGTCGTAATTAATAAAAACTGGGTATGTTTTTGTCTTATGATCAATCCAATATCCGCCAACATTTTGCGCAACTACAGGCCTGTCCCATTCAAGTAGCCGGCATACTTCTTCATAGGTATATTTTGAATAGAGTTTGAATTTAGTCTCTTTATATCTCTCAGAATAGTTTCGTTTATTTCGATTCAACGAAAATTTGAAAAGATTAGTAAGAGATTGTTTAAATGCCCGGTTTTCGAGCATCTTTTGAAATTGAAATGATATTCTTCCTGTTTCTTCCTCTACGAATTGAATTCTCTTCATTTTTTCGGCACCGGTTCCGGCTGCATAATTCCCAGACAACGAACTCTTTAAAACTTGTATTGTATGTTCAGTCACTAAAATGTCATTTTTTATCAGTAAATCTTTCCATTGATCGATGACCAAGCCGCCATCATTGATCAGAGCTTGTATAATAATCAATTCATCAATCCACTTACCTGCACCAAACTTTACCGATAAAAACTTTAAGTATTCTAATTCTAGTTCACTTAATCTAGAAGTGAACTCTTTTTCATACTTCATTAAAAATGCCGGATACGAGCCAAGGCTCTTATTGTTAAAAAAGAGGTTTGGATCTATGCTCTCAAAACGATCATAATCTACCAAATCAGGTATCCTTCCCAGTTTGTATTTCAACTGAGCATAGGCCTCCTTTAACAAAGAAATTGTATTGGTTTTTGCCTGATCAACTGCAGCATAAATTCTTGATCTGGCAACCTCATCAAAATGCACTGAACTCATTCCTGGAAGCGAATTAGCGCCTTCCTGGATAAACCGCCTCATATTATCCTTGTTATAAGAACTATCTCCTGAAAGAGCGACAGGAATTAAATAGTTCGATTCATAATTCCCGATAAAATCAAGAACTACCACAAATTCTTTTCCTTTGGCCTTCCTTAAGCCTCGGCCTAACTGTTGGATAAAGACAATCGCACTTTGCGTTGGACGAAGCATGATTACCTGATTAATCTCGGGAATGTCTACACCTTCATTGAATATATCTACCGTAATGAGGTAATCGAGTCGATCCGATCGATCATCAGAGACTAAACGATCAATCGCTTCTTCTCTTTTTTGCTGACTGTCATCTCCAGATAATGGTAATGTTTTCCATCCTTTACGGTTAAAACCCTCTGACAGACGTTTTGCCTCATCCTTACTTGAAACAAAGATTAACCCTTTTACTCCATTTGTTCCTGAATGACCATAATACTTGGCCTGTTCCATGATGTGATTGATTCGCTGCTCAAATTCAATTTGATCAAACTTTGCTTGTAGATTTCCTGTCTTATTTTCTTTTTCATTCGATTCAATGCTTAAATCAGAGAGTCCAAAATAATGAAACGGAGCAAGGTAGTCTTCTTCAAGGGCCTGCTGCAGCCGAATTTCACTAGCTATGTTGTGATCAAAGAGACTGTAAATATCAAATCCGTCATTTCGATCAGGGCTTGCACTCATACCTAACCAAAATTTAGGTTTTAGTTTATTCATAATTTTTTGATAACTGTTCGCTCCTGCTCTATGAACTTCATCGATGACTACAACATCAAATTCGTCTGGTTTTGTTGAGTCTAGAAAGCTGTCCTTAGAAGCTGTCTGAACAGTTGCAAAAGTATAATCTTTTCCATATTCGTGAACATTTCCTGAAATTAAACCATAAGTATGAGCAGGACCTAATACACGCTGATAAGACTCTTTAGCCTGCTTTGCAATTTGTTCACGATGGACCAGGAATAACGCTTTTTTCGTAACCTTTTGAAATTTGCACGGGCTTTTATTCCCGGTTATCCCTGAATACCATCAAAGGCGGAAATCTTCTCTGTGCTCCAGCTTTCCTCTCAGGAAAGTCGGAAACGGAAGATTTCCGCCTTTTG
>NZ_MPJW01000254.1 GCF_001945525.1 Ileibacterium valens | reverse complement strand
CGGGAGAACATGTCTTCAGATGCAGGACATGAGATTATGGTCAGCCGGAGCATTCAGGCGGAAGGAACCTTCGGAGATCTTAAAGAAAACTACAGATACAGCCGATTGAGACGCCGGGGACTGGAAAACGTAAAATTTGAGGTGCTTATTGTGGCCATGGGACACAATATCAGAAAATTAAACAACAGAAATCGGATGAGTTGCCCAGAACTCGAACGTTATGGAAAATTAAAGGAGCAGAAAAGCGAAATCTGAAAAAGATTATAAACAGTCTTTTTGAGTTTTGGCTCTTTTCAGTGCGTTCAAAAATTGACTTGAGCGGAAAAACACATCATAAAACAGGATTGAATCAGATAAAAAGCATAGAAAAAGGGGCTGTAAATCTCGCTGATGAAAAATCAGTCGAAATTTAACAGCCCCTCATTTTCGGCAATTGATGCCATATATTTAATAATTCAAAGATTTGATTTCCAAATAGAGATTGGTATCAATCTAAACTCCTGCGATTAATCGATATTAATTCCTTTTCTAATGATAAAATACGAAGCGCCAATCAACAGCCCAATTACAATCAGATACAGCAAAGCAAGCCACGCTAATAAGGGAATGATTTCTTCTCCAAGGCCATTGCTTTCTAAGAGAAGCCACAATTTTGGATTGGATTTAGCGATACCAAATAGTATTCCAAGCATCACTGCAGCTAAACCATAGTAAGAACAAACTCCAATAATGACTGATTTTCCTAATTTATCTTTTAAAGTGGAATAACCTGCACAAATTCCAAAAATGCCAGCGATCATTTCGCAGATCATTTGTTCAAAACAGGCACATCCAAATAAGAAGATCAAAAGCCAGACGTTTTGGGTTGAGCCCATAACCAGCGGCAAACCATCATGAACTATTGTGATCAGCGAATCTCTGGTACTCTGATCGATCATCCCGATCCATAATCCACATAATAACAAAGCAAATATAATGATCTGCCAGCAAATAAAGGCGCTAAGTTCGCCGTAAAACAGAATGGATCTTTTTACTGGAAGTGTCTGATACAGGAAAGCTTGATCCTGATAAAAAGAATTTCTAAAAAACTGCCAGCAGACCAGAAATGAATAAAAAATCATAACTACGCCAAGTACCAGAACAGTAATCTGTAAGACAGGAACTAAAATCGACAGAGTTCCATCCAGAAAACCTAATCCAAAACTGAGCAGACCGAATATTGAAAAAATCAGAGCGACCATCCAGATCTTTTTGAATATCTGGACAAATACGCTTGTGAATACTTTTGCTAACATGCGTATACCTCTCTGAACGTCTGATCCAGACTCTTATTGTGGCTGCTTCTGTACTCTTCAACATCGATATCCATCAGCACTTTACCGTGTTTTATAAAAATAGCACGATCGAGAATACGCTCAATATCATAAATCAAATGAGTCGATAGAATCAGGATTTTGTCTTCAGAAAAGCGTGAAAGAATTGTATCTAAAATCTGATCTCTTGCAGCTGGGTCTATTCCGCCTAAGGGCTCATCCAAAATAAAAATATCTGCTTCTCTTGACAGTACGAGAAGTAAAGTCAGCTTTTCAAGCATTCCTTTGGACATTGAACGAATAGGCATATCTTCTTTTAAACCAAATTCCTTCATAAACTTCAGCGCCTGTTCCTGGTTAAAGTCAGCATAGAAATCCTGATAGATTTTCAAGGCATCTTTTGCTTTCCAGGCCGGATCAAGAAAAGTCTTTTCAGGTAGAAACGCAATTTTGGATTTGGTTATCTTGCCTGGCTGTTTTCCATCAATCAAAATTGATCCGGATTGAGGGATGAGCAAATCATTGATCAGCTTTATCAGTGTTGTTTTGCCAGAACCATTCGGCCCAAGCAGACCCACAATGGTTCCGGGCTTTATCTGCAATGACAGATCGTCAAGAACTTTATGCTTACCGTATGATTTGGATAAATTATTGATCTCAATCATTTGTATTTGTGTCATGAATTATCGATTCAATCAGATTGATCGCTTCTTTGTCATCCAATCCTAAAGCTTTTTGGGCTTCCAGATAAGAATAAGCATTCTGTTTAGCCTTCATTGTTCGATTTTCTCTTTGCTTTTTTAAATCGGAGCTGACAAATTTTCCAGCGGTTCGTCTAGTTTCAATTAACCCTTTATGCTCGAGTTCAATCAGGGCTTTGGAGACCGTATTCGGATTTGTCCTGGAGAGTAAAGCAATTTCGCGAACAGAAGGCAGCTTTTGCCCCGCTTCAAATTCTTCAGTATATATCGCTTGTTCGATCGCAGCTGCGATTTGCAGCCAGATTGGCTGCTCATTGTTGAATTGAAAATCCATGAGAGTCCTTTCTAAGTTGAATAACTGTATCACTCAACTAATACAACAGTACAATAAACCTGATCAGAAGGCAACAAAAAGATAAATTTCTGTTTTGATTTACTTTTAAGTCTCTTCAAGGCTGATCACATCTTACTTAATCATTAAAAGCAGTGGATTGAGAAAAAAAGAAAATAAAAAAACCGAGATCTTTTGATCTCGGGTTCAATTGCTTAATGGTGCGGGCGACAGGACTCGAACCTGCACGCCGAAGCACTAGATCCTAAGTCTAGCGTGTCTGCCAGTTTCACCACGCCCGCATTACCTAAAAGATAATATCAGAAAACAATATGAAGATCAATGCAAAACTTTTGGATGAAACCATAATTCAATTTGTTCCTGAACATATTTTTCCAGGTCATGAATTAATTCTTCATCAAAGTATGGATTACCTGTTTTACAGGAATCATCCAGAACCAGATGAATGGTTGGAGTTTGTGTAAAATCATCATAAAAGATTTCTTCCTGAGCGAGCAGCTTATCAAGTATAGGCTGAGCGAGCCTTTTAATCAGTTCCTCATTTTTCATGACCTTATTATAATCCGGAGTTTGAATCTGCTCAACTCATAGCAGGAAGTGAGTCTTAAAATGGATGAGCTTACATCGCCAAATGAGTAAACAGCACATCAGTATCTCTCAATCTTTGACACTGAAAATCACAATCGATAAAATTTAGAGGAACTGGAGATAGAAAATATGAGCAATAAAGATAAGGATTTACAACAGAAAAAGGATCTTGAAGAAAAAATGGCTGACCAGTCAGATGATTCTTTGGAGAATGATCTTCAGGATGAAGAATTGGTTGAAGAAGATATCCTTTCTGAAGATAGAACACTTTCTTCTGAAGATAGAACACTTTCTGATGAATTTGAAACATTGAATCAAAAAGAGACGGACGAACAGGTTGAAACGGATCATGCAGGTGAGAATACTGCTGAAATAGAAGATGTCCTGAAGGAATCGATCAGTGAAACATCAGCCAATGGTGAAGGTTCTGCAACTAATTCTTCATTGGATTTTGAAGAAACTGAAACCGCAGTGACTGATGATTCCATTCGTTCAGAGATCAATGATAAAAATGAAATTGACGAGTTTGCTCAAAAACTGCTGAATCGGAAAACAGAAATGGCTTTATGGCCAGATGAACCTGTTATGGAAAAAACTGAACCGGTAATGAGTCCTGAAGAGAGAAAAGCCGCTGAAGAATCTCTTTCCTCCGCTCTGGATGAACTGCGCAAGCAAAGAGGGCAGGTTCCAATCGAGCAGGAAGAAGAAGATTTTGCCTGGGATCACATCGAATTTAAGGACCGATTTGAAGGTGGAGACAACTTTACTACCCAGTCTTTGTTCCTTCACGAACAGCCAGACCGGATTATTTCGAATACCGGCCGATACGAGAATACATCTAAAGCAAATAAGGAAGATTACATGGAGGATGTTGAAAAACGTCCGGCATCCAAAACGAAATCTTTTATGTCAAACGCTGGCTCTGCTGTTTCGAAAACATTCAGCTCAATGACGAGTACGAATGATCATCCACATAAGAAAAAGAAGAAAAAAAGAAAATTGAGAAAGCAGGCAATAGTATTGATCTGTTCAATCATTGGAATCGTTCTGCTTTTATTTGCCGGATATTATTACAAGACTGCCATCTATGATCCTGCCCACAGGGTTACAGCTGAACAGCAGGCTGCTTATGATAAGCTTCTGGCGTATGCTGAAGAGTATACAATGTCTTCAGATGCGGAAAAACTCGAGCTGATCAAAATGGAAAGTGATTATGATTCTCTTTCAGCTAAACAAAAAGAACAGTTGAATGAGCGTTTTATCGCGAATACCTCAAAAAGCTTCCCGGATCTTCTGGCTGAGTTGAAAACAAAAGATGGAACAGTCACTACTGAAGATGATCCTGTTTATCAGGGCTTAATGGAATATGTAAATTCCTATGGCTCGCTTGATGATGCTGGAAAATCAGAAATTTCGAATCAGCAGATTGCCTATGATTCCTTAAGCACAGCTTTGAAGGATAAAGTCAATGGAGCGATGCAAGCCCAGGTTGGTATGAGTTTCACTGATGCTGTTCAAAGTGTAGCCAATGGGGTAATCCCTGCTACGATAAATGATTCTTCATCGGATTCAAACCCTTCTGAAGAGCCTGCCGATAATACAGAAGATCCGAATGCTAGTGCACAGGACTCGAATTCGGTTGATTCTTCAGCAGCAGAATCCAATACCGATTCTGCTTTGCAGACGCCTGACAATTCTGCTCAGCTAGCAGAATATCAGGCCAATCTGGATGAAGTGGCTGCTTTACGTGATGACTACATTTCTTCTCTTGCAGAAGATGGACTATCTGCTGATGGAGATGAAGTAGTTGCCGAATACAATCAGGAAATCGCCTATTGGCAGGGTCTGATTAATTCTCTGCAGTAAATCGTTTTGGAATTGATTTGACGATTTCTGAATCCTTGTTATAATCAAATGGCGCCGACGTAGCACAGTTGGTAGTGCAACGCACTCGTAACGCGTAGGTCGTAGGTTCAAGTCCTATCGTCGGCACCATTATGACTATTCTGCCTGGAATCTGATAGATTCCGGGTTTTTTTATGTTTTGTCTGCTGAAGAGTCAATTTCTGGTGTAAAAGCAGATATGAATAATCAATATCGACGAGCCAGGCTCGAACTCAATGACCAATCTTCTGAAAATGGATCAATCCAAACATGTACATCGGTAAATAACAGAACGCGTTTTTTATCAGGTCAGTCAACTGCAAGGAAAATTCAGAATTTCAGAATCCGAAAGTATCGTCAGAAACGATTTCAGGATCAGAAAAGCTCCTTACGCACGTCAGTGAGATCTGAAAAGATTGAAAACGCGAAAAGAGTGAAAATAAAAAGGTTGAAAATTATAAAGATAAGGATAGGGATCTCAATCTGTTTAACAGGAGTCTTTCTTGCGGGCGGATTCTGGATCAATCAGAACGATCAATTGAATGACGGGAAGGTTTGTGCAGACATCGAAAAGGATCAAATCGTACGAATCAATGATTATAAGCCTCTGCTTGAACATCTGGATTCTTCCGGATACAGCTTTTATTTGAGCGATTATCTAAATGATCGGCTTTTAATCCGGCAGGTAAAAGCTTCAGAGGATTTGATGGTTTTAGCAGTAAACAGATCTCAGGAATATCAAAAAACACAAATGATTCTTCGTAATCGATTGCAGATGGCTGCTAGTCATCAAAAGAGCATTCATTTTCCCTGGAATGTCAAACTCTCGGTAAATCTGAAACGGTCTGAAAACAACTTGAGCAATCGTTTCTATGAAAGGCAGGAAAGAGAAGTCTCAAGTCAGATCAGAAGAATTGAAAAGATCCTTCTTCAAAAAGAACAATCTCATCTGAATCTGTTTCATGCTTTAGAAAGTGAACTGAATATCTGGATGAATACGGAGTATGAAAAAAACAACAGTCCCCAGCGTTTTTTGCAATCATCCGATATGATTCAAAATATTGAATTTGATTTTCTGGATCAAATGGATCAAAAATCTGAGATTACGCCAGGAGAGGACCGAAGCGATTCAAAGAATATTTCGGAAGAAATGATTGAGGAATTTGATCAATCTTCTCTGGTCTATGGAGCTGTCTCTTCAGATCAATATCATTCACTGTTTGAAAAAGCCTGTCCGGCTGTATATGAAACGATTGATGGATTGGAAGACTTTCTATATTCAAGCCAAAGTCTGATGATGCCAGCGGATGGTTATATTTCTGCGGGGACCTGGGCTTATCCGCAGGGAGGACTGCACTTAGGCATGGATTTAGCTTTACCGCTGATGAGCGAATTAAGAGCACCAGCGGATGGAGTGATTCTCTATGCTTCCGCTCCGGTTGCCAGCAACAACGGTTATCTTGGAAATACCAGCGGCTATCCAATGGGCGGCGGCAATACAATCTGTATGCTTGCCAGTACAGAAGATGGAGTTTTTGCAATCAGTCTCTGTCATCTGTCCAACCGGCTGACTGTTGCGGCGGGTTCCTGGGTCAGGCAGGGAGAGCTTCTGGCTTACAGCGGAAATTCTGGCAACAGTTCTGGTCCGCATACGCATATTGAAGTCTTCCGGATTAAAGGAACTCTGCAGGAAGCGGCTGATTATTTCGTCAATCATCAGGCTGATTTTTCATTTGGATGTGGATGGAGCGATGCAGCGACCTGTTCACAAATTGCCTGTCGGATTCGCCCTGAATCTGTTTTCTGAAAAAGAAGGAAAGTGAATCAAAACAGTGAACCAATCATGAGTTGGCTTGTTTGGTTCAATCCGATTTGGCTGTGGTAAAGTTGAGATTGGATAAAACTCTGCAGAATTGAAGCAAATTTCAGAATTTGAAAAGTTAATTGCAGAAATTTAGAAGTGTAATAATCATGGATGAACAGTATTTGAAACGAATGGAAAAACTGATCCCTGATGAGATGGATCAGTATATCAATTTGCTTGAGTCTCCTTTATATCAGGGACTGCGACTCAATCCTTTAAAAACCTCGACAGAAACTCTTGAGAAAAATCTGCCTTTCTTAAAGGAAAAAAGTCCTTTCGCTCCAGACAGCTGGTATGTCGAAGGGCATTATGGCAACCATGCCGGCCATCTGACTGGCCAGTTCTATCTTCAGGAACCTTCAGCCAGTTCGGCTGTTGAAATTCTGGATTTAAAAGATGGAATGAATGTCCTGGACTTATGTGCAGCGCCCGGAAGCAAATCAACGCAGATTGCTGCCAAAATCCCCAATGGCTTTTTAGTCTGTAATGAACTGGATTCCAAAAGAGCACAGGCTTTGCTGTCAAATATGGAAAGAATGGGCGTTGAAAACTTCCTGTGCACAAATATGGATGGCCGGGATCTCTGCAGGCAGATGCCAGAGTTTTTTGATCGAATCCTGGTTGATGCTCCATGTTCTGGTGAAGGAATGATGCGAAAACATGATGCCGCCAGCGAAAAATGGTCATTGGAAAATGTGCTTGCCTGTTCAGCAAGACAAAAAGAAATTCTTGAAAGCGCAGTTTCCGCCTTAAAACCGGGAGGACAGCTGGTGTATTCAACCTGTACCTATGCTCCCGAAGAAAATGAAGAAAACGTAGCCTGGATTCTAAAACAGTTTCCAGAATTAAAACAGCTTGAGATTTCCGTTCCTTTTGGCCGCAAGGGAATTCCTGTTAAGGGAATGGATGAAAACAAGGTTTGCAGAATTTTTCCAATGGATGGAGGAGAAGGACATTTTATTGCCCGGTTTGAAAAGACGGATCAGGAATTTAAAAACAGGAAATCCAATGTGAAAAGTCTGACTTCAGAAAGAGCCGATCCACTGGTCATTCAGTTTCTCAATGAACAGATTGGGCATTCCTTTACCGATTTTCATACTGAAAAAATCAATGATACAATCAAGGTCTATGCGATGAATCATCCGTTTCTTAGATTGAAGAAAGGGAAGATTCTGCGGCAGGGAATCTATTTAGGCGATCTGATCAAGAAACGCTTTGAGCCGGCTCATGCATTTTTCTTAAGCCAGACGAATGCGAAGGATTCAAAACGTAAAGTGGATTTAAACCTGGATGAAATGGACCATTTCATGCATGGAGAACAGCTGAATTTAACTTCAGAATCAAAAGCCAATTCGCTTTCTTCAGGATATGTTTCTGTTTGCAGCGATGGAATTCCATTTGGCTATGGCAAAAAGGATCCTTCAAGAATTACGAATAAAATTCCAAAAGGCTTAAGACTTCCGTCAGGTTCTCATGTGATGAAGCCGGAAGATCGAACTGATCATTGAGATAATGCGAAATAAAGGGGCGATTTTAAAATCATGATCAAGAAAAAAACTATTATGCAGTATGGAGAACTGCTTTTTGGGGCTCTCTTGTTTGCAACTGCTGTGAATGTATTTATTGAACCATGTGGTCTGAATACTGGAAGCGTGATCGGTCTGGCTCAGCTGCTTTCGTATCTTCTTGTCAAAGGCAACTCATTAACAGGTCTGTTTTCTTTCTGTATGAATGTTCCGTTGATGTTACTGGCTTGGAGAGCCATCTCGAGAAAGTTTTTGATTAAGACGATTATCGCGGTCACTTTTCAGAGTTTTCTGTTAACCGTCATCCCTGTTCCGGCAACGCCTGTCATGGGTGATGTATTAAGCAATGTATTGCTTGCAGCCATTTTAGGTGGTGTGGGTATTGGTCTAGGATTGCTCTCAAGCGGAAGCCTTGGCGGGCTTGATATTCTTGGCGTCTACTTCTCAAAGAAATACCCAAGTTTTTCAGTGGCGAAGCTTTCATACGCTCTGAACTTTCTGATTCTTGGAGCTTCGGCGATTGTGTTTGATATTCAATCCGCATTGTATTCATTCATGCTGATAGGAATCATGTACTTCGTCAGTGACCGCGTTCATTATCAGAACATTAATATGTATGCAATTATCATTACTCATGATCCAGAAGTTAAAAAGCTGATTCTTCATAAAACCGGACGTGGTGTAACCTACTGGATGGGTAAAGGTGCTTTTACAGAAACTGAAACTGAAATTCTGCTTTGTGTACTCAACCGTTATGAAGTTCATGCGTTCCGCAAGATGGTCGCAAAACAGGATCCAAAAGCGTTCATTCTGCTTTCAAAGGGAAATCCAATTCTGGGCAACTTTGAAAAACGTCTGATCGTCTAAGCTTCTAAAAATTTCTTAATAAAGATAAAACAATAAAAAGAAAAATGAATACCCAATATTATAAGGTTTTGTTGGACTTTTAAACTCACAAAAAGACGGATGTCAAAAAACATGACATTCGTCTTTTTTATGTGAAAATATCTCCTTTGGAAGACTTCCTTTCAGATTCGGTTTTCTGAAAGGAATTTCATTACTCTATGGAAGGAAAACCATGCCTGAATCGGTTATGATGAATTTGAACGAAGGTTCGATGAAGAAATGGAGAAATGAAATGATCATTCAAAGTAAAAAGGTTTGGGTTGTCGATGACTTTTTAGCCTGCCAGCTTCGTATTGAAGATGGAAAAATTAAAGATATTCTGCCTTATGGACAGGAAAAAGTGGATGAAGACTATGGGGATTTAAGAATTCTTCCTGGTTTCATCGATGTCCATACCCATGGAGCCTATGGTTGGGATACCAATGATGCCACTCCAGAAGGATTAAGACATTGGGTAAGAGAGATTCCTCACGAAGGGGTTACCAGTATTTATCCAACCACAATTACTCAATCAGAAGAAGTGCTTACCAATGCAGTAAGAAACGTAGCAAACGTTGTAGCTGAAGGATATGAAGGCGCCGAAATCATGGGAATTCACTTCGAAGGACCATATCTTTCAAAAACATTCAAAGGCGCACAGCCAGAGCCATACATCGTGGATGCTGACGTTGAACAGTTCAAGCGCTATTATGAAGCCAGCAACCATCTGATTAAATACATTACGATGGCCCCGGAACAGGATGCTGGATATAAACTGCTGCATTTCTGTGTGGATCATGGAATTGTTGTCTCTCAGGGGCATTCGAACGCCACTTATGAGCAGGCTCATATGGCAATAGCCAATGGTGCCCGTTCAATGACTCATGTCTATAATGGAATGAGCCGTTTTGCAAGTCGTGAACCAGGCCTGGTTGGAGCTGCTTTCCGCTTTAGTGATGTATACGGAGAACTCATCACGGACGGCAACCATTCTCATTTATCAAGCGTATATGATTTCTATCGCTTAAAGGGACCAAACTATGTCGTTATGGTCACTGACTCTCTGATGGTGAAAGGTCTGCCGGCTGGAACCCGTATTTTGTTTGGCGGAAACGAAATTGAACTTTTTGAAGATGGATCCGCTCACTTAGTCGGTGCGGGAAATCTGGCAGGAAGCACTCTTCATGTGAATAAAGGACTGCAGATTCTGATTGAACAGGCAGGGGTTGATTGGATTTCTGCGATCAACAGCTGTACGATTAACCCGGCTAATATGATGGGCATTGCTGATCGCAAGGGCAGTGTTCAGGCTGGAAAAGATGCCGACCTGGCTATCATTGATCAGAATTATGATGTTGTCATGGCCTATGTTCGAGGAAGAAAGGCTTTTTAAACAATGAATTTTTATCTTGAAAGTGTCAAAGCGGCTGAATATCAGGAGTTAATGCAATTTGCGGATTTTAAGGGAGTCATCAGCACTCCTTCAATGTTTACTCATGAAGGCTTAGATGTAAAAGCTGTCATCGATGATCTGCTTGAAGTGCTTCCCGATAATGCAATGCTGTTTATACCCGTCATTCAAAGTGGATTTCGCAGCATTTTAAAAGAAGCCAGAGAGATTGCCTCTTTGGCCCCCAATGTCATTCCGACTATTCCTTTTTCACCTGAAGGCCTGATGGCTTTAAAAGCGTGTTCAACGCTTAAGGTGAAAGCAGCGTGTTCAAAGATTTCCAAACCTGAGCAACTGGTTTTCGCCCTTAATAACAAAGCACCGATTCTGCTGATTTCAAAACGTCTGATGAATAAGGCAAAAACAGAAACGATGATGCTTGAAACCCTTAAAAACAATGAGGATTCAAGTGCAGAAGTGATTTTCTATGATGTGACAGATGCCAGTGATGCTGGAGATCTGTTTGCCAAAGGATTGAAGAATGTTTCGTTAAAACCAGCGGCTGTAAAAGAAATTTTGCAGGAAGCAAATCTTATCAGTGAAATCCAGGAAGAAAAAGATGAATGGATTATGACCTATACCCGAATGGAACTGTTTGAGTAATCAACCAATCGGTTATTCAAGTCATATATTTTCAAATTGAAAAAATAAATTAAAATCTGTCTTGTTTCAAGCTCAATCAATGTATGAAATAAGAAGCAAAAAAGACTCTACTTATTCAGATGAGATTTTTTGACACAATCAACAGGCCTGGGATTTGTTCCAGGCCTTTTATTATGGAAAATTCGGATAGAAAATTCAGGTTGATGTGAATCAAAATTTGGACGAAACGATTGAAAAAAGAACAGAAGTTGCATTAAAAACAATTGATGAGCCTGCTCAGAATAGCCCGAATTGCGATTGCCTGAGTAAGGGCAAAACAGATGAGTATGAAAATGGGTAAATCTATAATGAAAACAAGCTATGAAAGTAAAGGAGGGTGAATATGGAATTTGAAAAGATGTCCGAAAATCTTCAGCGAATTCTGATGCAGGCCGTTAATGATGCCAAGGCTCACCAGCATGCTTCGGTGGATACAATCGATGTGCTTGAAGCGATCTTTAAAGATGAGGCATTGAATGGACTGTTCGATCGACTGAATGTGGACAAAAAAACTGCTCTGCAGATTATCGCTGCTGAGGAGAAGAATATTGTCAAATCCAACTCAGCCAATGTAAACCTCAGCAATGAGGTGCAGAAATCCATTGAGCACGCCGCCAAATGGGCAGCGCAGCATGATGAAATTTATCTGACCGTTGCCACATTATGGATTTCCTTAATGTTCAACAAATCCTACATTTCCCGTAAACTGGTTCAGGTTTTCTCACTGAATGAGCAGCAGTGCTATCAGGCAGAACTTGAGCGTCGTGGAAAACGTAAAATGGATACTCCAAATGCGGAAGATAATCTTGAAGCGCTCAGCAAATATGGACGCGATCTGGTCGCCGAAGTGCGGGAAGGCAAGATCGATCCAATCATCGGCCGCGATGATGAAATCCGCCGTATGATGCAGATTCTCTCAAGAAAAACAAAAAACAATCCTGTATTGATCGGAGAACCAGGTGTAGGTAAAACAGCAGTTGTTGAAGGACTTGCCTGGCGTATTTTCCAGGATGATGTACCAGAATCTCTGAAAGATAAAAAACTGATCGAACTCGATATGGGTTCCTTAATCGCTGGTGCAAAATACCGTGGTGAATTTGAGGAACGTTTAAAAGCGATTCTTGATGAGGTCAAGGAAAGTCAGGGACAGATTATTCTGTTTATCGATGAAATTCACAACCTGGTGGGTGCTGGTAAGACAGAAGGCAGCATGGATGCAGCCAACCTGCTCAAACCAATGCTCGCCCGTGGCGAACTGCATCTGATCGGAGCCACTACGTTTAACGAATACCGCAAATACATTGAAAAAGACGCTGCTCTTGAAAGACGTTTCCAGCAGGTACAGGTTAAAGAACCAAATGTTGAAGAAACAATCTCCATCCTGCGCGGTCTGAAGGATCGTTTTGAATCCTTCCACGGTGTTCATATCGATGATAACTCCTTAGTTGCAGCAGCCAGCCTTTCGGATCGTTATATCACCGATCGATTCCTGCCGGATAAGGCCATTGACCTGGTCGATGAAGCCTGCGCTACTTTAAAGGTTGAAATGGAATCGATGCCTCAGGAACTCGATGAACTGCAGCGTAAGATCATGCTTCTGCAGATCGAAAAGACATCCCTGATGGATGAAGATGACAAGAAAACTCAGGAACGCCGTCACGAAATTGAAGAAGAAATGGGTCGTCTGCAGGAAAAACGCGACGAACTCTATACCAAGTGGGAAGACGAAAAACGCATGATTGATCTTGCCAAGGAAGATCGTCAGGCTCTAGAAAAAGCAAAACTTGATCTTGAAACCGCTCAGAACGAAGCTCGCTATGAAGAAGCAGCAAGACTGCGTTATGGAACGATCCCTGAACTTGAAGCCCGTATTGCAGCCAGTCAGGCTGATGAAGCTGCCGAAGGCGCTCTGATTCAGGAAACCATCAATGAAGAAATGATCGCCAAGATTATCTCCCGTTGGACCGGTGTTGAAGTCAGCCGTCTGGTTGAATCCGAACGAAAGAAACTGCTGGATCTGAAATCCGAAATGGAAAAACGTGTGGTTGGTCAGGACCATGCAATCGACCTGGTTGTTGATGCTATTTTACGATCTAAAGCCCAGATTCAGGATGAAAACCGTCCTATCGGAAGCTTCCTGTTCTTAGGGCCTACCGGTGTCGGTAAAACTGAAGTCGCTAAGACTCTGGCTGAACAGCTATTCGATGATGAAAGACATATCGTTCGTATCGATATGTCCGAATACATGGAAAAACACGCAGTCAGCCGTCTGATTGGTGCTCCTCCTGGATATGTTGGATATGATGAAGGAGGTCAGCTGACAGAAGCCGTTCGCCGCAATCCATATTCTATCGTTCTGTTTGATGAAGTTGAAAAGGCTCATCCGGATGTATTTAACGTCCTGCTTCAGATTCTTGATGATGGACGGATTACTGATTCCAAGGGTGTGACCGTCGATTTCAAAAATACGATCATTATTCTGACATCCAACCTGGGTGCGCAGTATGCCTTTGAATACAAGGACAAAGCTATTCTTGATGAAAAATACATGGAAGAAGTTAAGAAGCACTTCCGTCCAGAGTTCATCAACCGTATTGACGAAATCATCATCTTCAATGCTCTGAATGAAAAAGCATTCATAAAGATCGCCCGTAAATTTATCGCTGATCTAGCTCATCGTCTTGAGGAAAGAGATATTCATCTTCACCTTTCCGATGCCGCTTATGATAAGATCGCTGAAAATGGTGTAGATCCAGTCTTTGGTGCTCGTCCAATGCGTCGTTATATCCAGAGAAATATCGAAACAGACATTGCGAAAAAGATGATCGAAGTTGGTGCTATGAAAGACGCCGATATTGATGCTGATGTTAAAGACGGTAAATTTGAAGTCACGATTCACGAGAAGAAAGACTGATCAGTTTACCCGTCAGAACGATTCAAAGTAACCTTTTGAAATTTGCACGGGCTTAGATCCTCCGGTTCCAGTCGATATTCTGTATTCGACTAGAACTGGAGGATTTTATGCATAATTATCTGTTTTCCAAATCCCGTGAACTGAATCAGGAACAGTGGATGAACCTGGTTGATCAATATCAGGTGTCAGGTCTGACTCAGGCTGGCTTCTGCGTCCAAAACGGCCTGGCTTTATCCACCTTCCAGTACTGGCGCAGAAAAGCTGCCGTCGTATCGCCTGCTTCAGCGGCTCTTGAATTCGTAGAAATTGACAGGACGGTCTTCCTGGATTTGGAAGGATCAGACGAGAGTCCAAAGCCGGTGATTGAAATCACTGACAGCGACCGAACGATCCGT
>NZ_MPJW01000030.1 GCF_001945525.1 Ileibacterium valens | reverse complement strand
AAGCCCCTTCGGGGTCCTGTGGACCCTGGACAGAACAGACCAGGCATGTAGTGTTTGAATCAGGCAGTGAACTGGTCCAGTAAACTAACGGCTGTAAAACTACTTACACAGTTTAGTTGACAGATCCCAATTTTACAGCCATTTTTCCGAGTTCCTGATTTCGACCGATTTCAATACCTTTCGTTTTACCTCTCATTTCGCCAATCCGGATGCCTTCATTTTTTCCGATTTTGAATCCTTCGTTTCTGCTGGAATTTTGCATTTGAATAATTGCTTCACACATATTGATCACTCCATTCCTGATCTTTATTTTTCTGTCAAATTCGATTTTTGTTACTGCGTAAATCCAATCATACGCCAGAGGGCTGGCATTCGAAAATTCGGCTTCATATTTCTTGAGCACATCATTTAGTTGATACTGATTTTTCGAATTTTTAATAAATACTAGAACTGTACCCACTTCCGGTCCATATTTCATCAGTTCCTCATTGGTCAATGCAAAAGGTTCAATCAGATGCAGCGGATAATATGGCAGTTTCATTACGTACTCTTCAGGGACCTCCAGCATTTCGATCAGATTCTTAGTGCCTGGCCAGGGTTCGGCTGATAACCAGATTACGATCGTTGTCACCAAAGGAAGCTTTTTTCCGTTTAGAACCATACTGGTCTGTTCTGGCTGGTCTCGGTTTTTATATTCTAAATTTCGCACCAGCCTCTGCTAAATGGCAAAGTCATAACCGGCCACCCGAAATACCATATCTGGCGAATTATAAGTCTGCGGTTCTAAGCCAACGATCATTGACGAGCAGCCATCCTTTTCTTTGATGACCACCTTTTTGATCAGATCTCTGCGGGTTTCACGCCAAACGAGCTCATCCTCTTTATCGATTCGAAGCTGTGGAGCATTGGGATCCATTTCAGTCACTCGTTCGATCATCACATCTTTTTTGTCATTGAAGCACTTTACTCTGACAATCTTTGCATAAACGGAATCCTGCAAAAGAAAATTTTTAGCTGCCTGATCTGGATTGACTTTACTTGAATATTTCAAACTGTTTTTCTCCTCTCATTTTATCGGACAAAAATGGATAGAGAAACCATAACAAAAGAAAGTGACAAATCACGGTTACGCAATTGTAAAAATTAAATTTATCATCCTGTTATAAATTCTCTTTTCACAATCAGCTAAAGATATCCAATCGACTGGATTCAATTCAGTATGAGATTTTTCCCGAGCGCAAAAGCACTTAAAAATTCATTGTGAGACTGTCGCTTCAGTAAAGTATTACAGCCTATAATCAAAAAATTTTTTTTCAAAATGAACTGTGGATTAAAGATTAAAAAAAACGTATTTTCAGAAGTCCGATTGACGTAAAAACAGCTTCCTGGTCTGATCGAACAACTGCTTTTTCATTAGAAAATGATTTAAACTTGGATATGTTTTGATTCCAGCAGACAGAGTAAATGAACCAGTCAGAACAGGGATGATATTTATTTCCGGCTAACCACTAAATCTTATATGTACGTAAAATTGATAATTGCCGGTGTCACCTGCACCCAGATAAATCAGTTTGCCTTTTTCACCGTTTTTAAAGGCAAATAAAAAGCGCCTGCAGAGCAGCATCTGCAGACGTAAAATAGTGACGTTGAATTTTAAATTTAGCCTTAAAGCAGGATGGCGTTTAGTAAAGGTAATTCCATTGCGGAGCCTGAAGCTGTTTAAAAACATCTTCGAAGGTTTCCGCATTGGTATTCTGCCATCGGTTGAGAGCGGCCAGATCACAAATCTTCATCATGAGTGAGCTCTGCGGAAAAACTTCCAGATCAGCCAGAGCATCCAGATTCTCTGCTTTGGAATAGCGAAGCCTGACTACATCGTATAAAGAATCAAAATAACGAAGCAGTTCGAGCAGCCCACCTGGATCTGAATAGATCAGTGTTGAAAGCAGAATGCCTTCTGGATGAGGAGAGGCAATCGCCATAGCTTTCACGTTTCCAGGTTCTCCGCAAATATAAATCTTATCACCGAAATCGCTGCGGGCTTCAAGACAATCCATAAATTCCTGTTCAGAAAGACGGATACTTCCATCAAAGAATGACATGAACTGAAGATAAAGAGGATATAGATCTTCCTCACGATCCCAGAGGCGGACTTTTTGAGAATCAGTTTGCAGAGAGTAAACTTCGATCATTTCGCTTTCAACCTGGGTGCTGACCTTACCAAAACCAAGCCGTCGATAAAGGGATGGCTCTCTGGTATCAGCCAGAATAAACAGTGAAGATTTGCTGGCGGTAGCGATGGCCGCCTCAATCAATTCATCCAGCTTTGACTTACAGCCTTTTTTATAAAAACCACGGGCAATAATATACACAGAAGTCTTTCTTCCTGAAAAGATCAGTGTTCTTCGATAGGTCTGTAAAAGCGCCTGAAATTCATTGTTGAGCACATAGCAGAACATGCTTTCCGGATTGAATGAGTAATCCATAAAGGCTTGAGCCTGAGATGGAGTCAGCGGGTTTACACACGACTGAAGGAACTGATAAACTTCCTGTTCTTTTGAAATACATTCAGATAAAATCACTTGAATCACCTTTGCCTGACCTGAACGAGGCATTGTGCATGATTCAGGTCATCTTTTTTAGTCTTCGTTTTTGTTGATATCGTATTCAGGAACTTCAGTATATTCAGCATCAATGCTGTCTTCAAGAGGTTTTCTTCTGGGCAGCTCATTGAAATGAGCGCCTGAAGGTCCCTGAAATGGGCTGTTCTTCGACTGTGAATCGAAAGTATAAGTATGTGTATAGACACGAACATTTGGTTTTTTAAAGATGGAGAACAGCCAGAAAATCAATATAACTGGCAGCACGAGCGGTAACAATGCAAATGCAAACTGCATGACTAGCAAAAATACCGCAAACATTAACAGATAATACATCATATAGGATCCCTCCCTGGTTTCTTCTCTATAAATGAAACCTTAGAATCATCATTATTGCTTAATGATCTAAAACCTACAGGATACTTGACGATAAAAAAAATTTTAAATATGTGAATTGATACTGTTGTTTCTTAAGTCGGAAAAATGTCATAAATTCATGATCATTTTACTCGCTTCCATTTGCGCAGGCAGACTTGACCTGCATCGTTCCAGTGTTATAAATTTCAATCTGACCTGAGCCCAGAGCCATTAAGGAGCTTGTCGGATTAAAGCTGCAGGCAATATCCAGGGTTGCTTTTTCACCATAATCCCGGTTGAGAATCATTGCTTCATGACTGGATAGAAAATGATCGACCTTGCCAGTCAGGGAGTAATCAAACCGGATCTGATAACAGTTCATATCGACCAGTTCAACAAACAGACCTTCGTTTTTTGCTTCTTCGAGCGCCTGAGAAACGCTCGATGAGTAAGCACGAACCAGACCGCCCTTTCCTAGCAGAGCCCCTCCAAAATAGCGCACGACTGCAGCGGCAATCTGATCAGCCTCACAATTTAACAGGACATTCAGCATGGGCTTGCCGGCCGTACCTGAGGGTTCGCCATCGTCATTGCTTCCGCTTAGATTTCCGGCTTTGAAAGCTGTGCAGACATGAGTGCAGTTCGGATGCAGTTTTCGAATTTTCAAAAAGAAATCATGAGCTTCCTGTACCGTTTGAACCCTTGAAAGATAGGTGATAAAGCGGCTTTTCTTTATTTCCTGTTCACTGATGCTTTCATCAGAAAGAACCATTTTTAGTCCTCCTTGTTTTGAATTATTGTACAAGTTTTTTGAACAATCAAAAACAAAGAAAGGTCTTTTAGCCTTCATATTGAAAAGAGTAAGATTGAAAGAGCATCTGGTCATAAAGAAAGATCAATAGATTAAGGATAAGATCTGATTGTTTTATCGAATGCAGATATAAAGCTGGATGATTGAAAAGACGCTTACTTTTTTTTGGGAGTTCTTTCATTTGTTTTCATAAATCAATTGACAAGGTTTTTATCCGATTTTAAAATAGTCATACATTTAAAAAGCGCAGACAAGGAAAAAAGATTCGTTTTCCAGGTTCAGAAAGCAGCCGGATGATGCAAGGCTGTCCGGAATACGTATCGAAACTCCCCTTCGAGCTGAAAGAGTGAATACAGTAGTTCTTTCCGGGATTTCCCGTTACAGAAACAGCGATTGTCAGATCGTGCGAAGCGGCTGCAGATGAATGCGGCAAGAAGAGTGGTACCGCGGAAAATTCCGTCTCTTTGGTCAGATGACCAGAGGGGCTTTTTTTTTAATCTTCGCGGCGCTTTTGTCCTGAGCACTTCTGAAAGAACACAGATGATGAGAAGGAGTCTTAGATTATGATGAAATTTCAAAAGTATCATCCTGGTTACTATCCACCAAAAAAAAATGAATACCGCTGGGTTAAAAAAGACCATATTGAACAGGCACCTGCCTGGTGTTCTGTCGATTTAAGAGATGGCAATCAGGCCTTGATTGTTCCCATGTCTCTTGAAGAAAAGATTGAATTTTTCCAGATGCTCGTGGCCATCGGTTTTAAGGAAATCGAAGTGGGATTTCCTGCTGCCTCAGAAACTGAGTATGAATTTTTAAGAACACTGATTGATCAGAACATGATCCCTGAAGATGTGACGATTCAGGTACTGACCCAATGCCGGGATCACATCATTCGGCGCACCTTTGAAGCTGTTCAGGGCGCGCCAAAGGCAGTCATTCATTTCTATAACTCAACTTCAACAGCTCAGCGCGAACAGGTCTTTAAAAAGAGCCGTGAAGAGATCAAACAGATTGCCATTGAAGGAGCTAAACTTGTAAAACAGCTCTCTGAAGAATATGAAGGAAACTTCCTGTTTGAATATTCACCTGAATCCTTTACGGGAACTGAACCGGATTATGCCATTGAAGTATGCAATGCGGTTTTAGATGTCATGCAGCCTACCGTTGAGCGGCCGATGATCATCAATCTGCCTGTGACTGTCGAAATGTCCCTGCCGCATATTTATGCAAACCAGATTGAATACTGCTCGGATCGTCTGAAATACCGGGATGCGGTGATTTTAAGTACTCATCCGCACAATGATAGAGGAACTGGAGTGGCAGATACTGAACTGGCCGTGCTGGCTGGAGCTCAGCGTGTCGAATGCTGTCTGTTCGGAAATGGGGAAAGAACAGGAAACGTCGATGCGATTACCTTAGCGATGAATATGTATACTCATGGGGTTGATCCCAAACTGGATTTTTCCAATATGCCTGAAATCGTCGCGGTTTATGAAAGACTGACAAGAATGCATGTTCATGACCGTCATCCATATGCAGGATCCTTAGTCTTTGCCGCTTTTTCTGGAAGTCATCAGGATGCGATTGCCAAAGGCATGAAATTCAGAGAAGAAAGAAATTCAGAAGACTGGACTGTTCCTTATATTCCATTAGATCCAACTGACATCAGCAGAACCTACGATTCGGATGTCATCCGTGTCAATTCTCAAAGCGGTAAAGGCGGTATTGGCTATATCATGGAAAAACGTTTTGGCTATAACCTGCCTGCAAGAATGAGAGAAAATCTGGGATATACCGTCAAGGACGTATCGGATCGCCATCATGCCGAACTGAAACCGGACGAAATCATGGAAATCTTTGATCGGGTATATGTCAATAAGACAAAACCTGTCATTGAAGTCAAGGAAGCGCATTTTGTTCAGGGACGGCGAATCAGGGCGGTCGTTGATGCGTTTATCAATGGTGAAGAGATGGAACTCTTTGCCGAAGGAAATGGACGAATTAACGCCGTCAACAACGCAATTAAAAAAGGACTTGATCTGCAGTATACCCTGGAAAGTTATGCTGAACATTCACTCGATGGAACTTCAAGCTCAAGAGCCATCGGATATGTTTCTCTGGTCTGGCCGGACGGTAAACGAACCTGGGGAGCTGGAAGACATGAAGATATTACCCAATGTGCAATTCTTGCTCTGGTATCCGCAATTAATAACCGTTTTGATAAGGATGTCAGAATTTAAGAAACCAGAGTGCTGAGTCAAAGCCAAAGTTGGGTTTTGACTCAGCATGAGCTGACCATATATTGGTTGTTATTTAATACATACCGTTATAAGAATAGACGAAAAACGTTAATCCGTTTTGAAAGGAAATCTGATTATGCCAATGACGATGACACAAAAAATTCTTGCTGATCATGCCGGACTGGATGAAGTCGCTGCTGGACAGCTGATCATGGCTAAACTTGACGGAGTTTTAGGAAACGATATTACAACTCCAGTCGCTATTAAAGAATTTGAAAAAGCCGGATTTGATTCTGTTTTTGATAAGGATCGGGTCTTTGTGGTTTTAGATCACTTCGTTCCCAACAAGGACATTAAAGCCGCTCAGCAATCGAAAACCTGCCGTGAATTCTGTTCTCATCATTCTGTAAGCAACTTCTTTGATGTTGGAAAGATGGGGATTGAGCACGCTCTGCTTCCTGAACAGGGATTGGTAACTGCTGGAGACTGCATCATCGGTGCCGATTCACACACCTGCACTTATGGGGCACTGGGAGCTTTTTCAACTGGAGTTGGTTCCACGGATATGGCTGCCGGTATGGCTACCGGTCAGGCCTGGTTTAAAGTTCCAGAAGCCATCAAGGTCAATCTGACGGGTAAATTGAATCAGGGAGTTTCCGGAAAAGATGTCATTTTATCTTTGATCGGAATGATCGGAGTGGATGGAGCTCTTTATCAGTCTCTTGAATTTATGGGACCTGGAGTTTGCTCCCTATCGATGGATGATCGTCTTTGTATCTGCAATATGGCCATTGAAGCCGGAGCCAAAAATGGAATCTTCCCAGTCGATGAAATCACTCTTGAATATATGAAAGGAAGATCGCAAAGAGAACCGAAGATCTTTAGTGCAGATGAAGATGCAGAATATGCAAGAACTATCGATCTGGATCTTTCTTCATTAGAACCGATCGTTTCTTATCCGCATCTTCCGGAAAATACACATCCTGCCGCAGAATCAGGTCATATTGAGATCGATCAGGTTGTCATTGGAAGCTGTACAAATGGCCGAATGGAAGATATGGATGCAGCGTATGAAATTCTTCATGGTAAAAAAGTGAAGGATGGAGTTCGGTGCATCATCATTCCTGCAACGATGGAAATCTATAAGCAATGCATTGAAAATGGATATCTGATGAGTTTTATCGAAGCTGGAGCTGTCGTATCGACACCAACATGCGGTCCATGCCTGGGAGGATATATGGGCATTCTGGCAGATAATGAACGCTGTATTTCCACAACCAATCGAAACTTTGTTGGCCGTATGGGTCATGTCAGCTCTGAAGTTTATCTGGCCAGTCCATATACAGCGGCTGCAAGTGCATTAAATGGTTATATTACAGATCCAAGAACTGTGATGGAGTGAAGAAGGGAAGATTAGAACATGGAAAAAGCACGAGGAACTGTCTTTAAATATCCAGATAACGTGGATACGGATGTCATCATCCCTGCTCGCTATCTGAATACTCCAGATGCCAGAGAGCTGGCAGCTCACTGCATGGAGGACATTGATACTGAATTTGTTAAGAACGTAAAACCAGGAGATGTCATGGTCGGCGGATGGAATTTTGGCTGTGGATCCAGCCGTGAACACGCTCCCCTTGCCATTAAAACCTGCGATATCAGCTGCATTATTGCAAAAAGCTTTGCCCGGATCTTTTATCGGAATGCGATCAACATCGGAATGCCAATTCTTGAATGTGAAGAAGCGGCTGAAGATATCGAAGCCGGCGATGAAGTGGTAGTAGATTTTGATACCGGACGAATTGAGAACTTAACGAAAAACAAAACATACCAGGCACAGGCTTTTCCGGAGTTCATCCAGAATATTATCCAAGAAGGCGGCTGGATGAATTATCTTGCAAGCAAAGGAGAAGTCAGATGAAAAAAAAGGTTGGAGTGATTCGCGGAGACTGCTCAAGCCGTGAAATTGTTGAACAGACTTTGAGAGTTTTAAACCAGATTTCAAAGCAGAGTGGTGTTGAGTTTGAATATATTCCTATTGCGATGGGCGGGGATGCCATTGACACTTATGGTGAACCGCTTCCGCAAAGTGAACTGGATAAGGCTCTGGCCTGTGATTCAGTATTACTTGGTGCTATTGGCGGCCCAAAGTGGGAAGGCTTACCGGGAGAGCAGCGTCCAGAAAAAGGTCTGCTTAAATTGCGTAAGGGAATGAAACTCTATTCAAATGCCAGACCCGCCAAGATCTGGCCGCAGCTTTCGGAAGCTTCACCTCTGAAAAAAGAGATTGTCGACCAGGGAATCGATTTTATCATTATCCGTGAATTAACAGGCGGTGTGTATTTTGGAGATCACAGCACGAACACTGAAAATGGCATTCGTCAGGCAGTCGATATCATGCCTTATGATGAAAATGAAATTCGTCGGATTTTGCGCATCGGCTTTGAAACAGCGCGGAAAAGAAAAGGGAAACTCTGTCTGGTGGATAAGGCCAATGTACTCGATACTTCAAGACTGTACCGGGCTGTGTTTGAAGAAATGAAACCCGAATATTCGGATGTAGAAACTTCTGTCATGTTTGTCGACAATGCAGCCATGCAAATCTGCAAAAATCCATCTCAGTTTGACGTCATTGTTACAGAAAATATGTTTGGAGATATTCTCTCAGATGAAGCCAGTGAGATTACTGGTTCGATTGGGATGATTCCATCTTCGTCCTTAGGAGATGGTACAAGGGGACTGTATGAACCGATTCATGGATCAGCACCGGATATTGCCGGACAAAACGTGGTCAATCCGATTGCCTGCATCCTATCGGCTGCCATGATGCTTCGTTATTCTTTTGATATGGAAAAAGAAGCTGAAGCCATTGAAAAAGCAGTTGATAAAACATTGGATCAGAATCTAAGAACGGCTGACATGATGTCAACAGGCATGAGTCTGGTAGGAACCAAGGAGATGACGGATGCGATCCTGGCCAATCTTGAAGCGCTCTGATTGCTGAAATGGGATTGATTTCTCCTTAAATTGTAATTGGCTCATAACCGATTTATATTTGACATTGCAACACCTGAATTCCATTGGAATCGTTTAATTTGATTGTAATGTTGGTGTTCCGGTGCTAAGACTGTATAATTTTCCTATGATTAAACGAACATTTGGACTTAGCAATGCGCAGAGAAGATTTTATGAACAGTACGCTCACGAAAATCATGTAGACCTGATCGAACTCTGCATCCTCGATATTTTACAGAGTGCCGGTGGAAAACTGACCTGGATCATGCTTCAGGAGGCTCTTCCATTTCCAAGAACTCGTCTGCACCAGACTGCACAGAGACTAAGCATGCAGGATCTGATCAGAATGGACTATGATCGGCTTTGGCTAAGCGATTTTGCTCCATTTGTAATTGATGATGTACTCACTGACCTTCATGCAAAGTATAAGGAGAGCACGGGATTTGAACCGGGTTTTGATGAAGAGCTGAAAATTTATAACGCATAGTTTGGCATTCGGGTTCAGACTAAAAATCTGATTAGAATTTCAAATCTGACCGATAAGGCAGCAGGAAGCAAAAAAAGCTTATTCCTGCTGCCTTTTCAGTTGTATTCTGGAAGAAGATACAATACGAGGGAGGAAAATATATGGAATTTCTGGACCTATATAGTGAGTCCCGACAAAAAAGCGGAAAAATTATCCAAAGAAGTCAAAAGGTTCCCAAAGGAAGTTATCGTCTCGTTATTCACGTATGCGTTTTTGATCCAAACGGTAAAATGCTGATTCAAAAGCGAAGTCAATCAAAGAAGCTCTGGCCGGGTATGTGGGATGTCAGCGTGGCTGGAGGAGTCAAGGCCGGGGAAAATGCAAGGCAGGCAGCCATTCGTGAATGTCAGGAGGAAATTGGTGCGGATCTAAATGATCTGATCAAAGGGCAGCCGGACTTCTCGTTGAGCTTTTCAGAGGGATTTGATGATTTTTTCCTGGTCACTCTAGCCGGTAGACCAGAATCGCTGGCTGCTCAGAAGAGTGAAGTGGATTCGCTTTGCTGGGCTTCAAAAGAAGAAATCATGGAAATGATTCAAAGCTCAACGTTTATACCTTATCAGTTTTCATTAATAGATCTGATTTTTGCTCTGAACAAAGATCATTCCATATATCAGCTGAATTCACAAAGCTGTGAATTCGAAAATTCTGAGTCTGTCTGATGCATGATCAAAATCATGACTGAATTAAAAGTAAAAGATGAAGAACCAAAACAGAAATAAAAACAGAAAGGAAATAAGTCATTAGAGAAATACGATGAATAATTACCATACTCATACCTGGCGATGCCGCCATGCTGCAGGCACTGATGAAGATTACGTTTGTATGGCTATTGATGAAGGTTTTAAGAAGCTTGGCTTTTCCGATCATACCTGCTGGAATTATCGCTACGCTCCTTTTCAGCAGGTTAGGATGGAACTTAAGGATTTTTCAGGATACAAACGAAGCATTGAAGAACTTCAGAAAAGGTTTGAAGGTCAGATTGAATTGCTGATCGGAATCGAAGCAGAATATTTCCCTGATCATATGGACTGGCTGCTTGACTTTGCGGTTGAACAGGATCTGGACTATCTGATCTTCGGCAATCATTTTCTGGGAGATGATGACTTGAATTCCATCTGGAGTGGAGAGATTTCGAAGACTCAGCTTTCAGCCTATGTTGATCGCTGCATTGAAGGAATGGAGCTGGGAATCTTTTCTTATCTTTGTCATCCGGATCTGCCGATGTTTTCCGGAAGATTTGAATGGGACGAAGAAGTCGAAAAGGAATTTGAAAGACTATGTCTTGCTGCAAAAAGGCTGAATATTCCACTTGAATATAATGGAAACGGATTATTAAGAAATTTCGAGATGAATCACGAAGGATATCCTCACCATAAATTTTGGCAACTGGCTTCTCGAATGAATAACAAAGCGATTATTGGCCTGGATGCTCATTCCCCGGCCAATCTGCACAGGGATCTGTATGAAAAATGCCAGAGTAATCTGCAGGAACTGGGCATAGAAATTATCGATGATCTGCCCTTGATTGACTTTCAGGCGATTAAGGCAAAACGCGCTGGATAAGCTAACTGCGGATATTTCATCCGAAATCAATTTACAAGTCTGCATTTACAGATTGAGCAAAAAGTCTGTTCTCAGAGTCAGTAAACCTGTTTACAATAATTTTGAAGGTGGTTGGACATAGAAAGCAGGTAAGGTATGAATAAACCAAAAGCGATCATATTCGATATGGATGGATTAATGATTGATTCAGAACGAGTGACCTTTGAGAGTTACGTAAAAGTTCTTAAAGAGGAAGGAAGAAACTTCGATCTGGAGTTTTACATAAAACTGCTTGGAAAGACCAAGCAAAATATTTTTCAGATTTTCAGAGATCAATATGGGCAGGATTTTCCAATTGATGAAATCTATAAGCGTGTTCATGTGTGTAATAATCAGGAATACGATGAAAATGGAGTTCCAGTAAAACCAGGATTGATCCAGTTGCTTCAAAAATTAAAAGAAGAGCAGATCTCAGCGGTTATTGCCACATCAAGCAATCGACATAGGGTCATTGATATTCTGAAACGAACCGGTATGGAAGACTATTTTGAGGATATGGTTTGTGGAGATGATATCGTCCACGGAAAACCAGATCCTGAAATATTTCTGAGCGCTGCTAAAAAAGCAGGTCAGAATCCTGAGGATTGCCTGGTTCTTGAAGATTCTGAATCAGGGATTATGGCATCAAAAAATGCAAATATTCCAGTGATCTGTGTTGTCGACCTGAAATATCCAGAAGAACCATTCAGTACTTATCCTGAAAAAATCGTCAGCAGTCTTGATGAAGTCTGCGAAGAACTCTTCTAAGCTAACTGGATAAAGAAATAAAAGCGGAGATATGACTTTATATAAAAGGAATCTCCGCTTTCTGCTTTTTTAATGCTTGTATAATAGCGGTTCAAAAGCTCTCTGAGTGCCTGACTTATGGTCGGATAAAAAAGTCAGGGCAGAAAGTGCCTGCTGCTTTTCTCGGAAGATGTATCCCAGGAAAAACGTGTCGCAGAAACAGGCATAACCAGAATCAGTGTGCAGATATGAGTTTTCGTATCATAACTGACCTGAACACCGGCAGAATATTTTCGCGACAGCTTCTTTCGAATTTCCTGAAAGGCATTCATTTTTTCAGGATCATCCGGAACACCAAAACGAAAATACAATATAATATCCCGATTGTCTTCGAGCGATTTGATGACAAGCGTTCTTACAGCAAGATTACTTCTGGAAATACAGTGGATGGAAAAAGTCAGAAGATCATCAAATAAATCTCTTTGTTCATCAAAGGTCAGAAGGCCAAAATGATCACTTCTTAACACAGTAGAAACTATTATATTTTCCTGTTCAATTTCGTTTTTCTTCCTGGCAAGAAGTTCATTAAGGATCGGGGTACTAATGCAAACATCATTAAATTCAGAAAAGGAAAGACCGGCAATCGTATTCACCCTGTCTTTAATATCAGTGATGTTTTCTTGCTCAATATCAATCGAAAGATCTGCACAATTTCTTAAAAGTGAATGCAGAAAGCTGAAACTGTTCTGGTACTGTTCCTTGAGCACCTGGTATCGATTTTCCAGGATTTCCTGACGGATCTTTTCAAGCCGCAAGGCGTTGCGGTTATGAAGAAGCGCAATCAGATAACTTTGCATGCTCAGACACACAAAATCAAAAACGATCAGAGTAAGCAGGATGAAAGTCACCATAGTTCCCAGCAGTTTTGGATTTGGCATGGACGGATTCGGTGCAAAAAAGTGGATGAACACGAGCGTCAGCAGCAGGGGAATGGTTGGAAAGTAATAGGTGATCGGAACCTTTCTTTCATCGCGATTCATTTTATAGATGAACATTCCTGTATATTGAAACAATTCGGACAGAAGCAAGGCACAAAGATGAATCAATGATGAAGACATATAGCCTTCGAGATTATTCATCAGATACCAGTGGCATGCCAGATAAAAAAGCAGATACATAAGTGATCCAGATAAACCAAACAGGATCATCTTTACAGCTTCTCCGCTAAAAACATAGGCAACATAAAGACCCAGAATCAAAAGGACTAAAATCACAGAACCCCAGAATGGCAAAAGCACAACGCAAAACCAGATTAAAAACACACAGACAAAAAACGGAAAGGCCAGAAAGCGGTTGTTTTCTCGAAGCCGAAAACAGGTTCGATAACATATCGTCAGCATCAGTACCGAGAGCATGCATTCAATCAGGGTTATAGTGATCTGCATAAAATCTTTCTTCGGAGCGCTTCGACATCTTTTCTGAAATGTCTTGAACAGGGAATCCGGCTTTCATTGGAAAGAATCAGATCCCTGTTTTGCGCATCGTAGTCTTTGATATGTTCTGCATTGACCAGAATCGATTTATAACATTGAACAAAATCAGATTGTTTTTCTTCCAGAAGGGCTGCCCACTCGCGAAGAGTCAGCCGGCTTTCGATTTGAGAGCCTGATTCATGATAGGCGATTGTTTTTCGGCCAAGAGATTCAATATAAAGAATCCTGGCTGCGCTGATCGGCACCTGCGCAATTCGGGGATCATAAAAGCTAGTGTTCTGATCCAGCTGCTTGAGATAGTCAGCATCAAATGCTTTTTCAAGCTGCTTTTCATCTAAGGGCTTCACCAGAAACCGGCTTGCGCCGCTGGCATATCCATCTATTGAATAGGATGGAAAGCTTGAAAGCAAGGCAACCTGCAGATTTCTGTTATTCTTCTTAAGTTCTCTGGATAAATCCAGACCGGATTTTTCTTTGACTTCAATGTCCATAAATATCAGATCGGCACAATCCGATTTAATGGCTTCTGTAAGTTTGTCAGGATCAGTAAATGCCTTAAATTCATAATAAATTTTCTTTTTATTCAAAAACGTATCAAGGACACGGCTTAAATGCTTCAGATCTTCAGGATTATCATCCATAGCCCATATTGAAATCATAAAACTCCCCCTTCCATCATCTGTATCATCGAATCTTTACCACAGAATCCCTGCGTATAAACATTCATCGATCGCTTCGGATCGTTAAAGCTCTATTTTCAATCAGAGGCATCAAAGAATAGATATTCGTGAATTTTCTAACATAGTCTATCACATCAAAAAATCTTCAAATTGACCTGTTATGTCTTAAACTGACCACTCAGGTAAGTCATCTTGAACAGGAGATGTCTACTTGTTTATCATGAAGTCATCGAACAAATAAAAGGGACATGTTAAGTAACTGATTTTCGTGTCTTTTCTATTTTTTTATTATATAGTCGTGGAAAAGAGATATAAAATTGGTGAATTCGCTTCGATGATCGGTTTTCTCTCCAACCCCTCAGGAAATGGGAGAAGGCAGGAAAACTGACTTCTTACGCTCTTTTGGCCAAGTTCGCTATTACACAAATGAAAATATTTAGAACTGACTGGAGGATCTATTCGTTCTTCCAAAACAGAAGAAACTTCTGTCATCTATGCTCGAGTCTCGACAAGAAATCAGAAAGACGATCTGAAAAACCAGGCCGCTTTTCTTCGGCAGTTCTGTAATGGACGTGGAATCATCGTTTCTGAAATGATCGAAGACTATGGAAGCGGTATGGACTACAACCGCAAGAAATTAAACAACCTATTGAATCAGATCATGGACAGAAAAGTATCGCAGATCGTGATAGTCCATA
>NZ_MPJW01000148.1 GCF_001945525.1 Ileibacterium valens | reverse complement strand
GGCAAAAGAAGGATAAAGGGCAAGGTCGAGATAATCATCGACAAAGGAACTGACAGTAGTGAAGACAGAATCCATCTCAATATGAGGGAAGAGAGAATGGAGCAGTGGCAAACGGCCCTGAATCGAGTTATAGTGTGTTTGGTAATTTTGTTTATTGATCATGAACATATTTTACCAAAAGAGGCACCTCATCCATTACGGATCAGGTGCCTCTTTTTATTTTTGGACTGTCAGAAATTTAACAGCCCCTTTCAGAGGTAAAGGTTATGAACATTATTTCTTTGCAAATCGAAATCTTTATTCTTATATTTGTTGGATATGTCCTATCAAAGTTTCAGGTGATCGATATCCGACTAAGGAAAGGATTAAGCAATCTGGTCCTGAAAGTCGTTCTTCCAGCTTCGATTATTCAATCTTTCGAGCTGGAGATGACCTTCGAGATCCTTGTCAGCTGCATCTGGGTTTTGATCGCTTCCGTTTTGATTCAGCTTCTTTATGCTTTCTGCAATCTGTTCTTATGGAAAAAACAAAACAATCCAGATCACAGAATCTGCCTTCAATATGCGACCATGGTTTCCAATGCCGGATTTATGGGCATGCCCATCGCTCAGGCAGCTTTTGGAGCTCAGGGCCTTTTATATTCGTCGATCTTTCTAATTCCTCAGAGAATCGCGATGTGGTCTGTGGGTCTTTCTCTTTTTTCGAAAAAGACTTCAAAAAAAGAGCTGATATCAAAAGTCCTGTTCCATCCCTGTATGGTGGCTTTAGGTATTGGCGTTTTATTAATGCTTGCAGAAATGCATGGCTTTCAGATGCCAGAAAGCATTGACAGATCCCTGGCTGCAATTGGAGGCTGCTCGACTGCCCTGAGCATGATTGTGATCGGTTCAATTCTTTCCGAAGTTCATTTTTCAGAGTTTCTTGATCAGACAAGTCTTTGGTATTCAGCCATTCGAACGATCATCCTTCCTTTAATAATCCTGATTGGCTGTCAAATGGTGGGCTTTTCCGGTTTAGGAATGGCTGTCTGCGTACTTGAATCCGCAATGCCTGCTCCAAGTACGGTGGTCATGTTAGCTGAAGGATACGATCGTACACCTTTGTTTGCCAGCCGCCTGGTCTTTGTTTCTACGATCTTTTCATTGATTACTCTTCCAGTGTGGATGGTCTTTTTATCAGGATTCTGATTTAAAAGCAGGTAAAAATGCTTTTTCCTTTGTTCCGATCAGGCCATCATTCAGGAATAAAAATTATCGGAATAAATGAAAGCATCCGATAATGAGAATCGGAACTTTTTTCGGTCATTTGGATAGCTGTTTTTTCTTTATTTATCCTGCTTTCGAGATTTATTCCAAGTCCATATAATGAAATCAGCCAATAGGAAGGTTTGATGCTGATGAAATACATGACGGTACTCGAAGCCTCAAAAAAATGGGGTATTTCGGATCGTCGTGTCCGTTTTCTATGTTCTCAGGGACGAATCAGGGGCATCATACAGCAGGGAAGACGTTATTTAATTCCGGATGGAACCGAAAAACCTTCCGATGAAAGAATCAGAAGGAGTCATGGTTCCAAATCGAAACGGTATAATGACTTTTCGCGGCTGGATTTTCTGAAAAGTATGCTTTGTGAAATGCCGGATGTGGATGATAAAGTGGGCCCAAAACAATTGGATCACTTTGCGCTTTCCTTTATCTATCATAGCAATGCGATGGAGGGCAACACGCTTTGTCTTGAAGATGTAAAGGAAGTTTTGAATGGAAAAGTATGTGCCGGACATTCTCTGAACGATCATTTGGGCGTGATCGGGATTCGGGATGCCTGGAATTATGCTTTGGAGTGCGTTAATGAAAGAAAACCACTTTCACAAAACATCATCCGCAATCTTCACAGTATGGTCATGCTTGAAGATTCTGTCCGAAAAGGAAAATATCGAAAAGTCAAAGTAAGAATTAAAGGAACCGATTCCGATCCTGTTTTCCTGGATCTGATGGAACCGCGGATTAACGATCTGCTGAACCTGAATATGCAGCGAAAAAAAGTGATGCACCCTATTGAGCGAATCGCCAGATTACTGCTGGAGTTTGAAGGCATGCAGCCTTTCAAATCCGGTAATGGAAAAGTCGGCCGTATTCTGGTGAACCTGGAACTGATGCAAAACGGATATCCTCCTATCAATTTCAGAAAAGATCAGCAGCAGAAGTATCAGGAGGCAGTTCATTCCTATTACCTCTCTCATCAGCCTGAAGCGATGATCAAGCTGATCTCTGAAAATCTGGAAGACAGTCTGGAACATACATTGAAGGCCACAAAAATGAAGAAAAGAACAGGTGATTTTGAGTCTGCATGACTTGAGATTGCCTTTTTTCTATTCCGATCAGGATCAACGGAAAACCTTAAGAAATTTTTTCTCGTTTATTTCTTCATTTTCTGCCTGCTCCGTTTATCATGGATTTAGCAGTTCATTTACTGTTAAATTATTGATATACGTTCAGGAATCATACAAAGATCGAATGGAATCTGAACCAGCAAAAAAAGAATAATAATCAAAATTGAAAAATATTCTAAAACGAATTAGAGGAGAAAATCTATGGGAATTATTCGATGGTCACTGGATGCGGCAGGCAGCGCTTATGCCGATCAGCCAAAAGACGTCCTGATTGCTCAGGGTCTTGATAATGATGTTCTTGCCGCGCCAGCCATAAAAAAAGGAAAGAAGGGTTCAAGCGAAGTGATCACGGATGGATCCGTCTTCAACGTTGGAATCAACCAGGCCGCTTTGTTAATTGAGAATGGAAAAGTTCATGACTTTGTCATCGCGGATACGGAAGAGAATACTGGACAGTATATTTATGATACAAGCCACGAACCTTCATTACTGACTGGTGGAATGCGTGAATGGGATAACGTATGGAATATGGTCAAGAATCGATTCACATTTGGTGGTCAATCTCCAAATACAATGAATCTTGTTTATATTAATTTAAAAGAGATCACCAACAATCCTGTTGGAACCGGGAAAATCCCATTTATTGATCGCTATTTAAACACTCGGCTGATGCTTGGAGCGCATGGATATTACACGTTCAGGATCACCAATCCTGCGACCTTCTATGAGAATCTGATGATGGATCCAACTCAGGTCTATCGCCGTGAAGACATTACCCGGGTACTGAAAGCCGAAATGATGCCAAAGATCGCTTCTGCCATGGCTCAGATCGCTCCATTATGCGTGAACGGATATCAGGATATTTATCTGCATGATGAAGATATTGCCAAAGCTTTGAATGAAGCTTTGGGAAAAGAATGGTTGGATTCAAGAGGAATTGAACTCGTTTCAGTCGCTCTGACTCCTGAGCTTTTTGAGCAGGATACAAAACGAGTGATGGAACTCGAAAATGCCAGAACATTATCCAATGTGGATATGGCGATGGGCAGTATGATTAATGCTCAAAATCAGGCGATGCAGAATGCGGCCAATAATGCTGGAGGCTCTTTCTCCGGATTTATGGGTATGAACATGGCCGGCAGCAATGCCGGAGCATCAGCACTCGATCTGCTGGCTAAACAGCAATCGGCTAACAGTTCAATGAATCAGCCTGCCAGTCAGCCGATGAATACGGCTTCGGTTGAAATCTGGGAATGCCCAGGCTGCCATCAGGAAAATACCGGCAACTTCTGTGCAAACTGCGGAACCCCTAAACCAAAAGCCCTTGATGCAAAATTCTGCCCGGAATGCGGCGCCAGATCCGTTCCAGAAGCAAAATTCTGCTCTTCCTGCGGTCATAAATTTTAAACCGAAAACGATAAGATACGTTTTGCATTCAGATTCTGCAGATGCTTTAAAAGCCAGCCTGAAAAACATTCACAGGGCAAATCTGAGAGCCAATTCAGCCATGAAAATATTCTGTGATTCTTATGCAGAAATTTCATGGCTTTTATTCTTCTCAAAATAGCGTTTTGTCTTGCAGATTTTACGTGGGAATATATACAGGATGGTCCCTCGATCTTGTTCTATTCAGATGACATGAATAAACATTTAGGATTTAAATCCTTTATCTCTGGAAATAGAAGCAATTTTACAGTCATATGAAAAGACATTTCATAATCGCTCATTATACTAAGGTAGGATTTACATATTACTCAAGTAAAGACTGTAACTCATTGACATTGAGAACAACCGTAGAGAATATAGCAGGAAAGCCCATGAAAATTGAAACTGAAAACCTTATTTTGCAAACACCGGAAAGTGAAGCCATTGAATGGCAGAATCGTCTGCAGCTGCTGACATCAATGGGTCTTGACCATTCGTCTCTTAACTACGAGCAGCTATTAACGGATGCAGCCTTCAAAGATGAAAATCATCAACACTTCGAAAAGCAGATCCGAAAACTGATTGATCTTTTAAACAGCGATATCCTGGTACAGATTATCGAGAAAAAGGATCTTCAGGAAATCGGCCTGATTATTCTGAGCTCACATTCAGCAGCAGAAATAGATGCTGGATATTATTTTTATCGTAGTGAAGATCAGAAAAAATATGCCCATGAGTCCTTTGAAAAGCTGATGCCGTATGTCGAAACAGAAGTCAGAAAACTGAGTGCCCAGTTCTCGGATCTCTTCCATACCGACAGTAAGCTGCGAAATCTCATGCAAAAATATGCCTGAACTTTTTTTGTTCATCAAAGATCATCCAGCAATTCAATTTAAGAAATGATCATTCTTTTTACATAATAATATCCATCAGATCCCGCTGTTTTGACGGTTTGAGTCTGATGGATTTTTTGTACTGATCAGCTGCTGGTAAGGCTTCAGAATTAAGATTTGGATGAATCCAGTTTTTCTGTTCTATAATATTGGTAATCGATTAAACTTTAAAAAACAAAAAGGATCATCTAATGAATAATATGAATAAGGAACAAAAATGCAAAGAACCAAAAACCAGTATCGAAGATGGTATTTTTGTAGCTCCTTCAGCTGTGTGTAAGGGAAAGATAACGATTGAACCCCAATCAAGCATCTGGTATAACGCCGTCATTCGTGCAGATCAGGCACCGATTGAAATCGGAAGAAGATCTAATATTCAGGATGGAGCGATCTGTCATGTCGATAAAGATTTTCCACTCCATATTGGCAATGACGTTACGATTGGGCATGGAGCCATCATTCATGGCTGTACGATTGAAGATCAGACATTAGTTGGAATGGGAGCCATTATCATGAATGGAGCCCGAATCGGTTCTGATTCGATTATTGGGGCAGGAGCCCTGATTCCAGAAGGCAAGGTGATTGAACCAGGTTCTCTGGTCATGGGAATTCCTGGTAAGGTCATTCGAAAACTGAGCGAGCAGGAGATTGAATACATCAAAGAAAATGCGAACCATTACGTGCAGGAAGCATTAGATTATGCCAAAAGCGAAACTTGATCGTCTTAAATCTTTTCAATAGAAGCATTAAAAACAGAGAAGACCTGAAGATTGTTTACATCAATCGTTCGAGGTCTTCTTTTATATTCTAATGATGAATCTCTTCGCCAATTGTTTTCTGCTGAAGCATTCAATCAGAGTATTTAATTGGATCAGCCAATATTTGGATGTTTTTTGATCTATATAAAATTCTGCCTACATCAGATATGAGGTTTGAAGCAGCTCCATTGGATGATCAATAATTGCATCGGCACCTGCCTGTTCAAGTTCCTTTCGATCCCCAAATCCATAAGTCACTCCAATACCGGGCAGATGATGCGCATGAGCTCCTTCAATATCAAACTTTCGATCACCAACCATGATCGGATGATCAGCCTTCTCATTTTCTAAAGCATATTCAATGACTGCGTCCTTATTCACGCGGCTTGAATCTAAAGTCGCTCCATAAATCCCATCGAGATATTGATCCAGACCAAAATGTTCAAGAATTTTTCTGGCATAAGGTTCAGGCTTTGAAGTGGCTGCTGCTGCTTTAATATTTCTTTTCTTCAGTTCCAGAAGCAGTTCAAAAACTCCATCATATACTTTATTTTCCAACATACCTTGTTTTGTATAATATTCCCGATAATCAGCTACGGCCTGTTCAGGATCTAACTGTGGAAATTTCTTCTGGAAGGATTCTTTCAGAGGGGGGCCAATAAAAAAGATCAGTTCTGAATCAGGACACTCTATATTATGTTTTTTTAAAGCGTACTGAATGGAGTTAATGATGCCTTCCTGAGAATCAGTCAACGTTCCATCCAGATCTAATAAAACAAGATCAGTCATAGTTTTACCTCGTTTCTTTACTGATTGTAGCATTTTCAGGCTCCTGAACTATTCCTTAACTTTTCTGAGGCTAAAAATGCTTTCCAGAACATTGAGTACCTGATCTGCTCTTTTTAAATATTCCGAAAAGCAAGGAAACGATTACGAAAATTGAGCGCTTGATCAGGAATGATAAAATAGTTTCATGGCAAAATTTAAAACAACTCTGAAAAATCTGATTCGTGCAGAGCAGGATGCAAAGCGGCATCTTCCATTGCAAGTCAGTCGCTATACGGTTAAATCGAATAAGATTCCCAAATCTTTTCACCATTTTCGAATTGCTTTTTTAAGTGATTTGCATGGAACCTGGCATCCTTCACTGCTTGAAAGCCTCAAAAAGGAAAATGTTGATCTCATCGCACTGGGCGGGGATTATTTTGACGGAGTTTATCCTGCAAATGAAGCTCTCGAGTTGCTTGATGAATTAGTTCATATTGCTCCGATCGTTGGTGTGAGTGGAAATCATGAAAAGTACAGAAAAGACTGGCCGGTATTAAAGCAGATGTGTAAAGATCAGGTGCTCTGGGTAGATAACCGCTCAATCGTTTTAAGTTCGGATGGACAGAAAATCTGTATTTGCGGTATTGAAGATCCTGGAAATATTCGAGCCGATCAGAGTGTTGATCATTTCAGAGAGTATAAGAAGAAAGCAGATCAGATCAAACCGAGTCCATTGTTTACGATCGCATTGATTCATCGTCCAATTCTGGCTCAGAAAATCATGCGCGAAGATTTTGATCTCATTCTGTCTGGACATACTCATGGCGGTCAATGGCGCTTTTTTGCCATTGGACTGGCCGGTCCTGGCCTGGAAGAACATATTGATCTGTTTCCAGAATACGATGGTGGAAGATATCAGTTAGGCAAATCCGAGATGATTGTCAGCCGTGGGATATCCGATCAGATGTGGATTCCTAGACTGTTTAATAATCCTGATCTCGTCGTTATTCAATTAGAATCGGATATATAACAGGTAAGTTCGTGAGTCACATGAGTGAATTGATTTTTTTACGTGATGAAATGCTGCAGAAAAAATCTCGATTTTGAATGATTGATTCTGGATGGTAAACTATTATCTTCAGAAAGGATATCTGAGTATGCATTATAAATTGTTTGATTTGGGTGGATTGCCCGTTTATACATATGGCTTTTGTATAGCAATAGGAATTCTGGCTGCTTTTTTTGTAGCCGATCGTCGAGGAAAGAAGCTTGGAATTGATGTCAGCTGTCTGGATAGTTTTACACTCTGGATTCTGATTGGCGGGTTTGCGGGAAGCAAACTGCTTTACTGGCTGACCCGGTTTCAGGATATCCTCAAGGACCCTTCGATTCTGATGAATCTTTCTGATGGATGGGTTGTATATGGTGGAATTCTTGGAGGAATTGCCGCAGGATATATATTCTGCAGGATCAAGAAACTGAATTTCTGGCAGTTCTTTGATCTGGTGATCCCGGAAGTCGCTCTTGCGCAGGGGTTTGGCCGCTTAGGCTGCCTGTTTGCCGGCTGCTGCTATGGATTGGAAGTTCATGATCATGCGTGGTATGGAATGGTGTTTCCTGAATCTGGTTTAGCTCCAGCTGGAGTCCCACTGTTTCCAACCCAGCTTTTAAGCTCAATCTATGATTTTGCTTTATTTTTTGTTCTGATCTGGTTAGCCAAGAAGAAAAAATTCGATGGAGAACTGGCTGGATGGTATCTGATCATGTATTCCTTTGGACGATTTATAATTGAGTTTTTCAGAGGAGATCTGGTTCGTGGAGGCGCCATGGGGTTATCCACTTCTCAGATCATTTCAATCTTTACATTAATCGGCGGTATTCTGATCCTGGTGATCGGAAGAAAGATGATCCAAAAAAAGCAGAATCATTCAAGTACAGTTCAATAAAGGCCTGAAGATCATGATCTGATGCACAACATCAGATCTGAAAGCATCTCTTTAAAATTCTTCACAATAACTGAAATTAAAAAAGTTCGCTCAATGCGAACTTTTTTAATTTCTTGTATTCATCTTAGGATAATTCCTTCAAACCGGGTCAATCCATTGATGGATAATCCTTGCGGATATTTAATCAGTCGTTATGAATAACCAGTCAGGTTCCTTTCTGTTTTTTAGATCTCGTTGGACGATTCAACAGAATAATTCCGGATACGATCAGAATCAAAGAAAACAGAGTCTGAATATTCACCGCATCAAATTCATGCAGAACCAGAATCGAAAACAGAACACCAAACAATGGAATGGTGCAGGTAAAAATTCCGACCTGACTGACTGGATAATGACTAAGCAAAATTCCCCATATCGTATAGGCTCCGGCTGAAACAAAACTTAAAGCCAGCAGAATGAACAGGCCTGTCTTACTAAAGATCAGGCTGCCGCCCATTACCCATCCTAAAGCACTCAGCATCAGACCGCCTAAAAGAAACTGAGCTCCAGAAAGAAAGACGGTATTTTCCTTTTTCGAAAAGAGTTTAATCAGAACCGCAGACTCAGCAGAGCAGATCTGAGAGAGAAGCAACATTCCTTCTCCCTGAAAGGAAAAGGAAAACTGAAATCCATTCAGATTCATGACCAGAATTCCAAGAAATCCAAGAATGCAGCTGATGACTTTAACCGCACTCATTTTTTCGATTTGATAGATACAGGAAGCAAGTACAAGCGCAAAGAAACAGCTGGCCCCGCTTAAAATGGATGCGCTCACTCCTGTTGAATTGGAAACTCCGATGTAGTAAAAAAAGTATTGGCCAAACGTCTGAAAAAGCGCTAACCAGATGATGGCTTCTGAAGTCTCGCCTGTAAAATGAAGTTGATCTCGATTCTTCTTTTTTGAAATGAAAAAGAGTAAAACGAATACTCCGGCTAGCATAAACCGAAAGCCGGCAAATAACAGGATCGATGGAGTTTCATGAATTGAAAAAGCCTCATAGCCTAATTTGATCAAAACGGGTGCGCTGCCCCAGAGCAAACAGCAAAATAACGCCAGGATGACCAGGCGGGTTGTCGATTGTTTATCTGATATTTGATTCATATCTCCCATTAAACTCCACATTATCTAAAATTGACAGAAAGAATATCTCAGAATTGTAAAACTTTACAGTTTCCTCACTTTGGATTACATTGAGTACATTCTCTTTACTGTTTTTGCGGATGGTAAGAATGATTTTGAAAGGAAGTGCGTGCTTTGAAAGAATCCTTTGTTCAGGGTCTGCGGGATGGAATCCCCATCTGTCTGGGCTATTTTTCAGTCTCTATCGCTTTTGGTATGTCATCGGTCATAATGGGTATTCCTATTTTTTATACTTTTTTAATTTCAATTACAAATCTGACCAGTGCGGGGCAGATGGCTGGAGCTGGTTTACTGGCTTCAAAAGCCGCATTGATTGAGATTGCCTTAACCACTTTGATCATTAATGCCCGCTATTTTCTAATGTCCCTGTCCCTCTCTCAAAAAGCAAACCCCAAAATGAAGCTCTGGCAAAGAATGCTTGTCTCCTATGGGATCACGGATGAAATTTTTGCTGTTGAAATTGGACAGAGCGGTTTATTGAGTTTTTCCTATATGTCTGGCTTGATTGTATGCAGCGCATTTGGCTGGTTTACAGGAACACTGATTGGAGCAAGCGCTGGAAGCCTGCTTCCAGCCGGGATTGGTGCCGCATTAAATATTGCTTTATATGCAATGTTTATTGCAATTGTCACTCCAGCCTCGCTTGCTTCAAAACCCGTTTTATTCTGTTCCATTTCATCCGCGGTTTTATCGATTCTTTTTTCGATCCTGCCTGGATTTAAGGAAATATCTGCAGGATATATGATTATTTTGATCACTCTGATCATTTCAGTGATTTGTGCGCTGCGGTTTCCAGTGCATGGTGAAGATCATCAGAATTTAGATGAAAACAAAGAAGGGAAGTGCTCCTGATGAATCTCTATTATTTGTCAGGCATCGCTGTGATGGCGATTGTCACCTATCTGATTCGTGTCATACCGATGGTTTTGTTTCAAAAAAAGATCCACTCCATATTTATTCAGTCGTTTCTGTATTATGTTCCATACAGTGTTCTTTCAGCGATGACATTTCCTGCCATCTTCACCTGTACAGGAAATGTGTATTCTTCAATGGCTGGGACTTTAACCGCTTTGTTTCTGGCTTCCTGTAAAAAAAGTCTTTTATCTGTTTCGATTGGTGCTGCTCTTGCGGCTTTACTGGTGCAGCTGCTTGTTTCATTTGCAAATTGAAATCCCCATAAAAGATCAATTCAGGCCGTTTCGCTCTTTGGATTTCAGTCTATAGAAAAATTAAAAAAGGTGAAAAGACAGTCTATTTAAGTCTGTTTTTTCACCTTTTTTAATCTGCAATTACTTTTCAAGTGGACCGTGATAATATTCAGTACCACCAATATCTTTGACATCAATATTCATCTTAGCTAATTTGTTTTTAATGAGACCGGCATGATAACCTGTAACACAATAGACAAAAGAACCAGGCTTAATGCTGGCAACATTGGGCGAATCGAAAGGGATATTTACTGCCCCTGGAATATGTCCCTGTTCATACATTGCAGCTGGACGAACATCGATTAATGGAATGTTCTGATCGTGAGCTTCCTGTACTAATTTATCTGTTTCATATGCACTCATTAAAATACCTCCCATGAAAAGTTTGCCAACCAGAACAGATCGAATTAAACCGTTTAAAATGATTGAAAATCGTCTTCATTCAATAATTACTCAATTATTCTGGCTAGTTTATTTCTTCTTTTAGAGTAATTCTCAATCAGGTTAGCTACAAATCAATTGCCTGATAATCCTGTTGATTTCATCTCCCTCATTACAGCTCAGAAATATTAAAAATCGTACTATTATTTGATATGAATCTGACATCAACGATGAAATCTTTGACTTATGAATCAACTTCATCAAAATTAAGTTTATGGAAAATAATCCGTTTAAGCCAAACTCTTTACAAAAGAAAATTTCTAAAAATTCTACAAAGAAAAAAAGAGATCCCGCAAATTCGAAGGCTCAAAAATCGACATGGATCCAGAACCTGATTCTATTGACTGGTCTGATTGGACTAGGCAGCTTTGTTGTATCCGCTGAGTGGCTGATTATGGAGCTTTCTTTATCGGCCTTCATCCCCAGAACGATTCTTATCGGCTTAAGTATCATTTTTGTTCTGTTTGCTGTTTTTGCTCTTTATTCAATCATCGGATTCAAAAAGAAATGGCTGAAGATTCTTATATTGATTGTGAGTTTTTTAGGTACCGGTATCAATTGGGCAGGTTTTCAAATGATTGAGTCGACTGAAAATATGCTGAACCTGATCACTGCAAAAACCAATACCCAACAGAATCTGAAATCGACAGATGCTCATGCCAATCCATCCGATTCATCAGTCAATTCAGCAAAATCAGATTCAACTTTTCAGATTGATCATGAACTGATTGATTTTGACTCATCGATATCGGTTGTATTAAGCACCTATGTGCTGACCTCTTCTGAAATTGAAAAGCCAGACCAACTGAATACTCAGACTGTAGGGATTATTTCGTCTTTGGATCCTGAAGGATATCAAAACGCCATCATTCAGCTTGAACAAAGCAAAGCGAGATTTCAGACGATGGAATTTGACTCCATTTATTCATTGGCCAGCGCTTTAATCAATGGTCAAGTCGATGCCATCATTTTTCCAGAACAATATCACGCAAATCTGCTAGACGCTGCAAACGATCAGAATCAATTCAATGCATTAACTACAATGAGCACAATTATTGATCAGTATATTTATACGGTTCCAATGCCAGAACAGATGAAAAATCCTGCGGATCCTAGCCGTAATATTACCGAAGATCCATTCGTGGTTCTTATCTCTGGAAGTGATACTTACGGAACGATCCATTCCTTATCAAGATCGGATGTAAATATGCTTGTGGCAGTGAATCCGGAAACAAAAAACATCCTGATTGTTTCCATCCCTCGGGATACCTATACTGAAATCACCTGCAAAAAAAATCCATCGGCCTGTATGAGTATTTCTGGCCTGAAAGACAAACTGACGCATTCTGGAATTTATGGAATTGGCTCTACAGAATCCAGCATTGAAGATTTGCTTGATATAGAGATCAACTATACTCTCCGTGTCAATTTTTCTTCGTTGATTAACGTGGTGGATGCTCTTGGGGGAATTGATATTACAGTGGAAGAAGGACAGGAAGTTGAACGATTTTATGCCAATGGATTACCTGGTGTCAAAGCAGGTCAGAATCATCTGGATGGAGAACGCGCTTTAGGTTTTGCCAGAGAAAGACATGCGTATCTGGATGATGATAACCAGCGGATCCGAAACCAGCAAATCGTCCTTGAAGCCATCCTGAACCAGCTGTTTAAACCTTCCTCTCTGTTTAAATATCCGGATGTGATTCGAGCATTGAGTACAGCTTTTTATACCAATATGCCCATTGAGCAGATCAGGGAACTGATTCATTTCGAGATTTCTCATTTCCCGAATTGGAAACTTTCAGCTTTTTCCTGTACCGGGCAGGGAGTAACCGGTTATTCACCTGCATTAAATTTCAATGTATCCATGTCGGTCGTTTCAAAAGATCAATTGGAATTTGCCAGAACATTAATCGAAAAGGTCCTCAATGGCGAAGAAATTGATCTTTCAGAAATTCCTGAATTTGAAGAGGCAGATTTTTCTGAGGTCTATGTGGCTGAAGAATCTGAGTACAAGATAGATAAAAAGGTAGATTAGGCAGGTTGTTCAAGCTCATTGTGATTTCGTATTGAAACATCAAAGGAAAAAGTTAAAAAGTTTTCTGTCTGTCAATGAAATAAAACGATTCGATAAGATGACCTATGTATGAAACGAAATTAAAAAGCTTCGGGAAAGAGAGATTGTTCTTTCCTGAAGCTTTTTGTCTGCTTTAACGCTTAAAAATAATTCGTTCTGAATGTTTATTCAGCTGCATTCTTAGAATCTTTGAATTTCTGAATCAGCTCTTTTTGTTCATCACTCAGTTCCTTAGGTAGAGTGACTTTGATTTTTGCGTATTCATCACCGGTTCCACGGGAACTCTTGACTCCTTTTCCTCTGAGTTTAAAGCGCTGATCAGGCTGGGTTCCAGCCGGTATCTTCATTGAAACCACACCATCTAATGTTGGAACATCCACTTCGGCACCTAAGAGAGCATCGGTAAAGTCAACTGGAATGGTCACCTGAATATCATCGCCTTCACGGGTGAATGTTGAGTCTGGGCGAACATTGACTTTTAGAAGCAGGTCTCCGTCTGGTCCGCCGTTCACTCCTGGAGCGCCTTTGCCAGCCAGTCGGATTTTTTGTCCGTCCTTGATTCCCTGTGGAATCTGAATGTCATATGTTACTGGATGAGCCTGACCCATTCCGTCACTGACCATAAAGGAGACGGTTTCCTGACCGCCTTTGACGGCCTTCATAAAGTCGATTGAAATATCGGCATTGAGATCTTCACCCTTGGTCGGTCTTGGCTGATAATTCTGATGGAACGAGCTTCCATTGGAGCGTCCAAATCCACCGCCAAACATACTTCCCAAAAAGTCATCATCAAAACCAAATGGCCAATCCGCACCTGGACCAAATGGACCATTTGAACCCTGATTAGACCAGCTGTATTTATAGCTATTCAAAACATCTTCATTAAAGTCAGCTTTAATTGCTTCTTCGCCGTATTCATCATAAAGCGCACGTTTTTTTGGATCTTTCAATACTTCGTAGGCCTTATTGATTTCCTTCATCTTTTCTCCGGCATCTGGTTCCTTATTCAGATCCGGATGATATTTCTTGGCCAGTTTTTTATAAGCACTTTTTATCGCTTTTTCATCGGCGTTTTCTGGAACACCTAAAATCTCATATAATCCTCGAGCCATCCTCGCACCTCTCAATCCATTTGCAGATACGGCCTTGCCATGATTCTCAACTACAATTTAATCCAAATAAACAATGAATGCCGAATGGCAAGCCTGACTATTTTCCAGAACTTTTATAAATGAAACAATTCTCATCTCAGTAAAATCAAGCCTTGCGATAATGTCTATACATATAAAATAACTTATATATAATATAGATCGATTTTATAAATAAGATGAATGAGGAAAACAGAGTATGAATCAAAACACAAAGCAGTTTTCAGCAGACGATAACAATTTTAAACTCGATGATTATTATGGCAGCCATATGGTCTTTCAAAGAGATCAAAAGCAACCGATATGTGTTAATGCTAACGTAAAACCAACCAATAATTGCAGCGAGAAATGCGCCAATTTTGGTTGGTTTTATTTTGATATCCTTCTTATAAAAGGAGGACAAAATGAAACGAAATCAAACCACCCAGCTTAATCTCGAGTTGAACATGGCAAAGATTCAAGGAATAAAACCCAACTTTACACAGCTGGCCAAAAAGTATAGCGTAGATCGGCATACTGTTGCCA
>NZ_MPJW01000146.1 GCF_001945525.1 Ileibacterium valens | reverse complement strand
GGTAACCGGCCACCCGAAATACCATATCTGGCGAATTATAAGTCTGCGGTTCTAAGCCAACGATCATTGACGAGCAGCCATCCTTTTCTTTGATGACCACCTTTTTGATCAGATCTCTGCGGGTTTCACGCCAAACGAGCTCATCCTCTTTATCGATTCGAAGCTGTGGAGCATTGGGATCCATTTCAGTCACTCGTTCGATCATCACATCTTTTTTGTCATTGAAGCACTTTACTCTGACAATCTTTGCATAAACGGAATCCTGCAAAAGAAAATTTTTAGCTGCCTGATCTGGATTGACTTTACTTGAATATTTCAAACTGCTTTTCTCCTCTCATTTTATCGGATAAAAATGGATAGAGAAACCATAACAAAAGAAAGTGACAAATCACGGTTATACAACTGTAAATATTTGCGTTTGTGGGAAGTTAAAAAATGGATTATGTGAAAAGCAACTAAACAGTTTTCCGGTTTAAGTATGGATCGTAAATGGACACACTTCGAAAACTGAGGTAAAACGTTTTAGTCAAATTTTGTTGAGAAATCGAACGTTATTTCAGAAAAATACTCAGGATGTGTAGGGATGTTTGATCGACTCTTTACACAACAATATCCGACCATTATTATTCGATTAGTATTAATTTGAACAGTCAGAAGGAGGGTTTTGTACGAATGAAAATGAAGGAAGATCCTGTCATCAGCCTTAGCCTGGATGAAAATTCAGATCCGGTCCTGCTCGAGAACGCCCGCAATTATCTAAGCAGAACACTGAATCGATTAATGATGGTTGAGCTGACCGAATTCCTCGGATATGAAAAATCGGCACGCTCGAAACAGCCCAATGCCCGCAATGGTTTCTATCGCCGGCCGCTTAAAACTCCTTTAGGACTGATAGAAGTCAAAATCCCCCGTGACCGTCTGGGACAGTTTACTCCATCCATTTTTCCAAAATATTCTCGAGACAATGAGAAGGCGGGTGTTTTAGCCTATGATCTATGCCAGGCTGGATTTGGACAGATGGAAATGTATATTCTGGCCCAGAAACATTTCGGAATTCGCTATTCAGAAAGAGCGCAATCAGAAATGTATGAAATCATTACAGAGGAAATTGATCATCTTCAAAAAGAAATCAGACAGGAAAACAGAGAAGTACCCGCGCATTGATCGCTCTTGCAGGAGAAGTAAAATATAAAGATTGTCTAAAGATCATATAGATTAAAACATAATAAATTAATAGATATCAAGACCCGAATAGCCTATATGCGGCCATTCGGGTCTTTTTGTTGGATTACAATGGCGACCAAATGAGTTTTTAGTGCATTAATGCTTGATTGTGTTTCGGATTATATGCATATAAAAAATCTTTTCCATTTACAGAAACTTTACGAAAGAATGGCATGAATTTGATTAACGGCTGATAGATTGATATGGACAACAGAATAGATAGAAGGAAAAGTTGATCAAACTCAACCCCCCAAAAAAAATAACGAGAAGAGGTTTGTTATGAATAAAAAAGCAAAAAGAAGTCTTCTGATTTCTCTGGCACTACTATGCACAACTCTGATCATGAGTGGATCGATGCTTTCAATGAATCATTCAAGAAAATACTCCATATCCGCTGATGGATCGACGTCAATGGAAAAGGTCATAGGAATCCTGGGTGAAGCTTTTGAACTTGAGCAGGATGAAATTGGCTTCACCTTTAATCCGACCGGATCGACCGCTGGAATTGAAGCCGTTAAATCTGGACGTTCTGAGATCGGACTTTCAAGCCGTGAGCTCTCCATGGAAGAAAACCAGGTCCTTGAAAGTCAGGTGATCGCCCTGGATGGGATTGCTCTGATCGTGAATAAGGAAAATCCAGTTTCTGATTTAAGCCGGTCAGACATTCAAAAAATCTATACTCAGAAAATCACAAACTGGAAAGAGATTGGTGGAGAGGATGTTCCCATTGTATTAATCGGAAGAGAAAGCGGCAGCGGAACAAGAGACGGCTTTGAGCAGGCGCTTGATCTTTCAGGATTATGCAGCTACAGGCAGGAACTGACGAGTTCAGGAGATATTCGAAATGCAGTTTACTCAAATCCAGGAGCGATCGGCTATGTGTCATTTATTTCTTTAAAGGATGATGTCAAAGCGCTGAAAGTTGACCACGCAGACCCGAATGAAAAAAATGTCCGTGAAAACAGTTATCCGATCAGCCGTCCATTCCTGCTGGTGACTTCAAAGGAAATTCCTCTGAGTAAACCAGCAGAAGAGTTTATCAAGTATGTGTTATCAGACAATGCAAAACCATATATAGAACAGGCAGGTGCCATTTACCCCCATGCAGACTAATCCTTATCCCATACCATCAAAAACAGAGCTTGTTGCTGGTTCTCAGAAATCTTCAAAACCAAAACGAAAAAGTGACCAGATTGAAAAAGCCGTAGAAATCATCTTCTTTCTGATCGGAATGATCTGCGTGGCTCTGGTTCTTCTGATCAGTATTTATCTGATTGCAGCAGGACTTCCAGCCATCCAGAAAATTGGTCTGATCCCATTTTTAACCGGAACGACATGGAAACCGGGCGCAGCGGTTCCTGAGTTTGGGATACTTCCCTTTATTTTGAGCAGTGTCTATGGAATGGCTGGCGCATTGATTGTTGGAGTCCCAATCGGGATTCTGGCTGCCTTATACCTGGCAAAAGGAGCGAAAGGTAAAACAAAAAAAGTCTTAAGTGCTCTGATTCAATTACTTGCCGGAATTCCATCCGTTGTTTATGGGCTGGTTGGAATGCTTGTAATTGTTCCAGCTGTTCGCAGCATCTTTCATTTAAGCGATGGAGCCTGTCTGTTTTCGGCTATCATCGTCTTAAGCATCATGATTTTGCCCACAGTGATTTCAATGTCACTAGGTGCGATCGAATCTCTGCCAAAAGCGCAGGAAGAAGGAAGCCTTGCCTTGGGGGCGACTTCTGAAGAGACATTGATCAAAGTAGTTTTACCCGCCGCCAGTGATGGCATCGCTGCAGCGGTTGTCCTGGGGGCAGGCAGAGTCATTGGAGAAGCAGTAGCGGTCATGATGGTCGCTGGCAATGCCTCCAATATGCCAGGCCTGTTTGAATCGGTTCGCTTTTTAACCACCGCGGTATCATCCGAGATGTCCTATGCAAGTGGACTGCAGCTGCAGGCATTGTTTTCGATCGCTCTGGTTTTATTCGCATTCATCATGATGTTAAACGTTTTGTTAAATCACATCCTGAAGGGAAAGAAGGGAGCCTGCTGATGCTGCAGACGATCTCAAAAAAGCGAAAAATTCAATCCATGTTTTTTCGTAATCTGATGCGAATTTGCGGATGGGGATGTGCAGCGATTGCCTTTTCAATCTGCGCTTATATCCTGGTTCGCGGAGTGGGTGAATTATCTTTTGGATTTGTATTCAGCAAGCCAAGCTATATAAAGGAAACCATTGGGATCTTGCCGGATCTGCTCAATACGATTTATCTGGTCGTGGCGGCTTTAGCCCTGGTGGTGCCCTTAGGCGTGGGCGCGGCAATCTATCTTTGTGAATATTCCAGAAATGCGAAAATGAGCGCTCTGATTGAACATGCTGCAGAAATTCTCTCCGGAATTCCATCCATCATTTATGGCCTGGTCGGAATGTTATTTTTCTGTCAGTTTCTTGGATTGAAGACTTCACTGGCCGCTGGTGTTCTGACTATGGTGATCATGAATCTGCCCGGAATGATTCGCTCTGCTCAGGAATCCTTAAAGACAGTACCTGTCAGCTTAAAGGAAGGCGCTTATGCCCTTGGAGCTGGAAAATGGAAAGTGATCCGGTCGATCGTTCTTCCTGCATGTCTTCCTGGTGTGTGCACAGGAATGATCCTTTGCTGCGGAAGAATGGTTGGTGAATCAGCCGCCTTATTATTTACGGCTGGTTTTGCTCATTCGATCAATGGCTTTGTACAGGCTTTACAGACATCGGGAGCCACCTTAAGCGTAGCGCTTTATGTCTATGCCAAGGAACAGGGAAACTTTGATGCAGCATTTGGAATTGCCGCAATTCTCATTATTCTGGTTCTTGCGATCAATCTGCTTTCGGGATGGATTCAGAAGCGCTTTGGCACTCTGGATTAATTTGCAGCAGGCAGAAACCAAAACCGAAATAGAAAATCAATGTGAAATGATGAAACATAAAAGTTCAGATAAGAACCGTCTCCGTTCGCATACCAATACATATATTACTTTTTTCTTATTTTAATTTTCATGATCAATAGACAGAGGTAACCTATGCTCACTGCACGAAATGCAAATTATGATTCAGGATGTATTCATGTAGAAAATCTCAATCTCTGGTATTCAGAGTCTCATGCTTTAAAGGATATCTGCCTGAACGTTCCAAGGGGCAGCATTACAGCTTTAATCGGCCCTTCCGGATGCGGAAAATCGACGTTTTTAAGAACACTCAACCGCATGCATGATCAGAATGAACTGGTCAGAATAGAGGGTGATGTCCGATATCAGAATCAGAACATCTTCGATCCGCATATTGATGTTTCAGCGCTCCGCAAGGAAATCGGAATGGTCTTTCAGACTCCAAATCCATTTAAAATGAGTATTTACGATAATGTGGCTTATGGTCCGAAGATTCAGGGGATACGAAAAAGAGAACAGCTTGATTCGATTGTGATTCAGGCTTTAAAGGATGCCTTTTTATATGATGAAGTGGCTGACCGCCTCGATCAGTCCGCCTCGGCTCTTTCAGGCGGACAAAAACAGCGTTTGTGTATTGCCAGAGCGCTGGCCGCCAATCCCAAAGTGATTTTAATGGATGAGCCAACTTCCGCTCTCGATCCGGTCTCTACACATAAAGTCGAAGAGCTGATTTTATCCTTAAAGGAAAAATACACAATTGTCATTGTCACTCATAATATGCAGCAGGCAGCCCGAATTTCGGATTATACCGCTTTTTTCCTGAATGGATCGCTGGTTGAATTTTCCAGAACCAAAGAGATGTTCGAGAACGCAAAAGACGAAAGAACACAAAACTATATTTCTGGACGCTTTGGATAAGCGGTCTTTGATCAAGAACATCAATCTGTTTCTTTTAGCTGATAGGATGTAATCAGAAAAAGAAAGAAGGAACAGCGATCGTGCCTGATCAAAATCTCAGTAAAGAAAAAGGAAGAGAAATTATGATCTATGTTGCAGAAGATGATCAATCCATACGAGATCTGATCTTATATACCTTACATGCTTCGGGGTACAGAGCATGTGGATTTGCGGATGGCAGGCAGCTGCTTATGGCTTTAAAGGAAAACTACGAAAAGCCATCCTTAATCCTGCTTGATATCATGATGCCTGATGAAGATGGAATCAGCGTTTTAAAGCGGATTCGTTCGAATCCTGATACGCAAAGAATCCCAATCATCATGGAATCAGCCAAATCCACCGAATTCGATACGGTCAGCTGCCTCGATCTGGGTGCAGATGATTATTTATGCAAGCCCTTTGGGATGATGGAGATGGTCAGCCGTATTCGAGCCGTCCTAAGAAGAAGCACGCCGCTCTTAAAGGACGATCAGATCTCGTTTGGTCCGCTTCTTCTCAATTGCAGGGAGCATACGGTGACCATCAACCAAAAACCGGTCGTTTTAACCCGCAAGGAATATGATTTACTCAAATTACTGATGAGAAATCCACGGTATGTTTTCAGCAGGGAAGAATTACTGATCAAAATCTGGGATACCGATTTTGCAGGGGAATCCAGAACCGTTGATGTCCATATCAATACGCTTCGCTCCAAGCTCAGTGAGGCCTCTTCTGCGATTCAGACGGTTCGCGGAGTCGGGTATCGCTTTGATCCTCGCGTTTTTGAACAAAATGATTCAAACGGTAAAGAAGAGACGAAATCATGATGACAAAGAAGATATTTTATTCGATCTTCTCTGTGAGCACTCTGGTTTTTTTACTTTCGATGCTGCTGACTTTTAATGCGCTTTACTCCTATTACTCCAGAGTGGAAGAACAGCGTTTAGAAGATAATTTCAATCTGGTTGAGCAGGGAATCAAGGGACATGGCGAAGAGTATCTGGAAAATATGAAGGAATCAGACCTTCGCCTGACTCTGATCAGTCCAGATGGAAAAGTTCTGTATGATACCAAAGCAGATGTTTCAAACGTCGAAAATCATGAGGCCAGAGAGGAAGTTAAAGAAGCGATTGAAACAGGAACTGGAAAGTCTTCCCGTTTTTCCAATACGCTGACCCATATGGCTTACTATTATGCAAAAGTGCTTGGTGATGGAAATGTTTTGCGTTTATCGGTCTCAACCTATTCAGCAATTGCCCTGTTCATGGCGATTCTTCCGCCGCTGATTCTGATCTTTTTGGCAACCCTTGCCGTTTCGATGTTTCTGGCGATCCGGCTTTCAAGAAGAATTGTTGCTCCTTTAAATGAGCTTGATCTCGATCATCCGGAAGCTACCCATTCCTATGAAGAACTTGAACCATTGATGCTTCGCCTTTGTCTTCAGCAAAAGCAAATCAAATCGCAAAAGGAAGAAATTGAAGATCGGGCTAAAGAATTTCATGTCATCTCCAATGCGGTCTCTGAAGGGCTGATCCTGCTTGGTCCAGATTTGAATGTCATATCCATCAATCCAGTGGCAAGAGCCATTCTCAACTGGTCTGAAGAAACCAAGCATCAGCCTTTTCTGGATTTTTGCCCCTGTAAGCCCATCAGTCAACTGGTTTTAAAAGCCAAAGAAGGAAGCAAGCAATCCGAAATCATTGAATGGCAGGATGAGTCCTGGCTGACTGAGGTTTCTCCGGTTTTGCATGCGCAGGAATTTCAGGGATGTGTTTTATTGATGATCAATGTGACCTCTCAGCAGCAGGCTGAAAAAATGCGCCGTGAATTTACCGGAAATGTTTCTCATGAACTCAAAACACCATTGCAGATCATCTCCGGTTATTCTGAACTGCTTTGTAGCGGACTGACTTCGATGGAGGATGTACCCAAATTCTCTGAACAGATTCTCAGGGAATCCCGCAGGATGACGGCGCTGATTAATGAAATTCTGACTCTTTCCTATCTTGATGAAGCGGTCAATGAAGAAAGCGAGCCGATTGATCTGTATGCATTAAGCCAGAACATCATCGATGAGCTGGCCATGCAGGCAAAAAAAGAAAAGATCCATATGAAACTGGATGGCTCGCCAGCCTGGATTCAGGGTAATCCGGCAATGGTTCGCAGCATTCTCTTTAATCTGATCGATAATGCGATCAAGTATAACCGACCGGAAGGCTCCATCAGGGTTCAGGTATCCAATTCTCAATCAGAAGAGAAAAGAGAAGCCATCGTTCGAATCGAAGATACCGGGCTTGGAATTCTGCCTTCTGAGCAGGAAAGAATCTTTGAGCGCTTTTACCGGGTTGATAAGTCAAGAAGCCGTCAGAAAGGCGGCACCGGATTAGGACTTTCCATTGTAAAACATGCGCTTCGAATTCATAACGGGCGTATTGAACTCTCAAGTGTTCCGGATGAAGGAAGTGTATTTACTGTAAGCTTTCCGATGGTTGAAATGGATACAAATTCGGATCAGTAAAAGTAAAAATTCTGATCGATAAGCAGCAGCCAAGAAAAATTCAATCAGACAAAAAGGATTGAAAATACAAAATTTCAGTCCTTTTTGTGTGTTTTGAAGACTTGAACGGACATAGAATTACAGTTGGTGCTTCAGCAAGTTCGCATCATTATGTGATTGTTATAATGAACACGATTAAGGAATTTGTTTAAAACAATCCTGAAGGGGTTTTGCTTATGAATATATTTAAACAGTATAAGAATCTCTGGATGTTTGGAATCATTATTGTCTGTGCGATTCTGTTCATCGTTAATTTTTCAGAAGTGGTTGGCTGGATTAATATGTTATTCAGGGCTGTCCAGTCCCTTCTGATGGGTGCTGCCTTTGCCTTTGTGCTGAATCTTCTCATGGGACCGGCTGAGGAATGGCTTGAAAAAAGAGACAGTCCATTCTTGAAAAAGCATTCCAGATCACTGGCGATTGCCTTTTCGATTTTCGCTTTTCTGGCGATTGTGACGGTATTAATCTCTCTGGTTGTTCCAAATATGGTCAATGCGATCAAGGTGCTCACCAGCGAAGTTCCACGATATGTCAGTGAACTCGAAGCGGCGATTAAGCATCTGATCGAAAAGTATCCAATACTGGACGTCATTGCTCTGGATAAGCTGAATATCGACTGGAAACAGGTGTTTGATTCTGTCGCCCGTTTTGTTACAAAAGGTTTTGGTACATCTATGACGGGTACGATTGGAATGGTTACCAGTGTAGCCAACACCCTGGTCAATGCATTTATCGTCATCGTTTTTGCGATTTATGTTCTGACAGAAAAAGAGCGTTTTGTGAATCTTTACTACTTTTTTACCAAGCTTTATATGAAAGAAGAATCAGCCCATAAACTGACTCAGAATCTTCGAATTATCAATCAGAGTTTTAAGGCCTTTGTCAGAGGAGAGCTGATTGAAGCCTGCATTCTGACGACCATGTGCACCGTTGGAATGTGGATTTTGCAGCTGCCATATGCCTTGATGATTGGTATTCTCGTCGGCGTGATTAATATGATCCCGATGATCGGAGCTTTTATCGGGGGAGGAATTGGAGCTTTTATTATCTTTACGATCTCCCCGGTTAAGTGCCTGATTTTTCTGGTCTTCCTGTGCGTGATCCAACAGATTGAATCCAATGTGTTCTTCCCAAGGATTATTGGAAACAAGGTTGGACTTCCTGGAATTTACGTCATGATGACGATCGTAGTCGGCGGTTCCTTATTTGGCGTTTTTGGAATGGTTTTAGGTGTTCCGTTAATGGCTGCGGTTTATAAGATCCTGTGCAATTACTTCAATGAAAAAGCCTATCTGAAAAACAAGGAGGATCCCAGCCTGGATCTGATTCAATATGAAGATGATCCCGGACCATCCTGTAAGGCTCCGGATCATACATCACAAAAAGATGGAGATTTCTTTGATGTGATGATGAACGGACTAAAAGCGGCTACTCAAAAAGCAGAAGGATTCTTTACAGACCGTCCCGCAAAGGAAAATAAAAAGAAATCTGCAGTCCAGACAAAATCATCTCAAAACAGTAATTCATCAAAAAAATCTGAACCTGCAGACCAGACAGAAGCAAAAGATCCTTTAAAGAATCCCGGTTCTGAAAAGAAAAACTGAACGTTCTGGTCATAGAAAAAATTAAAAATCAAAACAGATGAATAAATCTGCGCAAAAAGTTCGATAACTCAAAAGATGGTTCGTATTGCCCGGCAAACAAAACCATCTTTTTCTTTTCCGATTAATAAATTGATCAGAACGGATCAGAACTGATCGGTTTAACTAATTTCTCGTCTGCTGGATTGAAATGGACCAGACTTCATTAGCCTGTATTTCAGATAAAGGATGAGGAACAATGAAACGAAATTAACAAAACCGACTGAAAAAACGCTTGCAGTTAATAATCCGATTCCAGATCTTTCCAATATTGTTGTCCGATTTCCTATTGATCAATAATATGAATTCACTTCCACCTGCACAGACACGATTGAATCCATCTCATTAAATTTTCAGTCTGTATTCGGAAAAAAACAAACCTTACGTTCTGTCATTATGACCATTTGAGACAGGATACATTATGAAGGAGACAACAACATGATCGGAACGATTGCAGCTGTTCTTACCACTGGAGCTTTTATTCCTCAGGTATTAAAGACGATAAAGACAAAAGACACGTCCGGAATTTCACTGGGCATGTATTCCATGCAGGTCACTGGAATCGCTTTATGGCTTGTTTATGGGCTTTCAATTGGAGATATGGCCTTAATTGCCGCCAATGGATGCTCGTTTTTCTTTTCGCTGATCATTCTTTCCTACAAATTAAAGGAAGTGATGACATCCAGAAGAAGGATGAACTGCCAAAAAGCAGCCGCTCAGGTATAGATAAACTTTCAGCTTTCACAGATCTGTTCCAGGCAGAGAAACGTGCTGATTAAAAGAGGAAGAGAAGGAAGCTGACGAAATACAGAAGAATGCAAGGTGCAGATCTCCAAGTTCATCATTCAGAAATGAATTCGTATTTATCTTTCTAAAATGTGAAGCATCGGTCAAAATTAAACCGGACTGGTGTTTTTTATCAATCCTGCATCAGATTGATTCAGTGTGTTTTCTGATTTGAATATCCGATCATGAAGATAAATATCCATACTGAATCCGCTAAAACGCAGATTGTCTAAATAAAAATCAGATCGACGAGCGGATAAAAGACAGTTGTATGCGGGCAAGATACATGATTTCATATATCGGAAAGGTACAATAAAAGTACTTAATAAAGGAGGTAATGAACATGATTCGTCACGTTGAATCTGTCAGCGACTTTAATGAAATCGTAGAAAAGCATTCTTTAGTGCTTATGGACTTTTTTGCAACATGGTGCGGACCTTGTAAAATGCTGCATCCAGTACTCGAAAAAGTTTCTGATAAATTAGAAGGTCAGGTTGTTGTAGCACAGTGTGATATTGACCAGAACCAGGATATTGCCGGTCACTTCAATATTCAGTCTGTACCAACACTTATTTTCTTCAAGGATGGCAAGCCAGTTCTTGCAACAACTGGTTACATGGATGAAGCAGGCCTGATGAAATTTATCGACGCTGCCAAAGAAAAATAAGTTCAGACAGAACAATCTGTTTGTTTGCGGAAATTGAAAGATCCAGATGGTATAAAAGCGCTATCAATCAATAGGTCGTAATGATTTTCAAAGCAAACAAATTCCCCCAGGGATCATCTTTTGATGGTCCCGTTTTTTTATGGCGTTTTCAAAAACAGGAATTCAGTAAAAAGATCAAAAGTAATCATGACCTCAACTATAAATACAAATCAGATCAGAAAACATTTTAGTTGGATTGTAAATCCTGAATCAGATGGATGCTGGCTGACAAAGCAGCCAAAAGGATGAAAAAAACAGATCCCATAAAAATGAACACAAGAATCAGAATAACCGGATAAGTCAGGCGGGATCAATGGAAAATGAATCGAAATTCTGAATCAGAAAACAGACATAGAGATCTTTTGTGATTCGATTATTCATTGACAGGAAAATAGGAACGGAGTTGAATGTTGTTGATCACTCAACAAATAAAGAGATCAAAAGAGGATCAGTCTAAACATCAGGAGGAATTCAGTCATGGATTCAATTCAAAGAAAGCCATTTATTAAGAATATAGGAAAAGCATCCCCGAAAAATGTTTCGAAAAAACATAAATTTCACTCACAGGAAATGCCTCTGACAGAGAAAATCTTTTGCCGAACCTTTCAGAAAGGTCTGTTTCTCTCGCTGCCTTTTTTGCCTTACCGCGATCCTGAAATTCTTCAATCGATCGATTCGGTCGCAATTCATCTGCAGCGCTTCAATCTGAAAAAAGTGCTCCTCATTGCAGATCCAGCTTTGGTTCAGGGAACAGTCTTTAAAGAGATCATCAAAACGCTGCATCATGGACAGATTGATTTCGTTCTTTTTGATGAAGTTCATCCAAATCCAACCACCGCTTCGGTTCATCAGGCAGCAGCTCTCTATCGAAAGAACAACTGTCAGGCGACCATCGCTTATGGAGGTGGTTCAGCGATTGATTTGGCAAAAGCCTGCGGCGCGGCGATTGCCAAACCGGATAAGACGCTCTCATCCATGGCTGGTATTTTAAAAGTCTTGAAGAAGACACCGCATCTGATTGCCATTCCGACGACCTGCGGGACTGGAAGTGAAGCCACCTTAGCTGCTGTTCTGGTGGATGAAACCACTCATCATAAATTTGCGATCAGTGATTTTCCACTAATTCCAGATGCTGCTGTCCTGGATGCCAGGTGCATTCACGAGCTTCCGCCTTTCTTAGTCGCCACAACAGGAATGGATGCATTATGTCATGCTGTAGAGGCATACATTGGACAATCGGTCACAAAAGAGACTGGAAACTGGGCTTTGGAAGCCGTCAGATTGATCTTTTCCAGTCTGGATGCCTGCGTAAAGCATGAAAGTGAACAGGCTGAACGCAATATGTTAATGGCCAGCCATCTGGCAGGAAAGGCCTTCACCCGCTCTTATGTTGGATATATTCATGCTCTTTCACATGCCCTAAGCGGCCAGTACAATCTGCCTCATGGGAAAACAAACGCTATTTTGATGCCTATCGTTTTAAGAGAATACGGCAACGCTATTTATCCCGCACTTAGTCAATTAGCCAAAGCGGCAGAATTACAGGAATATCCGATGGAAAGTCAGAAGGATCTGGCCTTAAAGTTCATTGATGCCATCGAAAAGATGAATGAACGTTATGGAATTCCATGCGGTATCGCAGAAATTGATTTGAAAGACATCAAGGTACTTGCCCACCATGCAGCCAAAGAAGCCAATCCGCTTTATCCGGTTCCAGTTCTTTTTTCAGAAAGCCGTCTTCGTGAGATCTATCTAAAATCCATCCTGTAAAAATATATTTTTAGGGATGACATCCCATGCCCAAACAGGGGCTCCGGAGTATGATGAATATATTGAATCGACTCAGAATAAAACGATTTCAGATAACAGGCAGTTCAGGATAAAAAGATAAAAATTCTGCCCAATCGTTCTGTACCATCAAGTATGTGAATCGTTTGATCTGATTCAGCTCGAAACCATATGATTTCGAGAAAAACAGGAAGTCTTAATTTTTAGGCTTCCGTCCATTCACTCTGTGCGAAAGGAATTAAAACATATGGAAGCAAGTCCCATTAAAGCCCTCCTGGATGGGCAAAGAGAATTTTTCAGAACCCATAAAACCATTCCAACAGACTTTCGAAAAATGCAGCTTCGGCGTTTAAAGGAAAGTCTTCTGCTGCATGAAGACGAGATCCTGCAGGCCTTAGCGCTGGATCTGGGTAAAAACGACAAGGAAGCCTACTTTACAGAAGTCGGAATGGTCTATTCCGAACTGAATTATATGCTTAAAAAACTGTCCGGTTTTACGGCAGCAAAATATCATTGGACACCGATTCACCAGTTTCCAGCTCTGAGTATGACCATTGATGTTCCTTATGGAAATGTGCTGATCATGTCCCCCTGGAACTATCCATTTCAGCTGACACTGATCCCTTTAATCGATGCGCTGGCAGCAGGAAATACTGCAATCGTTAAGCCAAGTGATTATTCCTCTTATACATCGGCAGTCATTGAAAAAGTTCTTGCCGACGCTTTTGATCCGGTCTATGTGGCCACAATTACTGGCGGACGGGCTGAAAATCAGGCGTTGTTAGACCAGGAATTCGATTATATTTTCTTTACGGGCAGCAAAAAAGTAGGACAGCTGGTAATGGAAAAAGCTTCAGCGCATCTGACTCCAATTACACTAGAACTGGGTGGTAAATCCCCATGTATTGTGGATGAAACGGCTAATCTGAAGATGGCCGCAAAGCGAATTGTCTTTGGGAAATTCCTGAATGCGGGACAGACCTGTGTTGCTCCAGATTATGTCTATGTTCATGAGTCCGTAAAAGAAGAATTCATCGCTTTGTTAAAACATGAAATTGCAGCACAGTATCCAAAACCCAATCAGATTGGCCGGATTGTCAACCAGAAACATTTTGACAGACTGCTTAGTCTGGTGCAGCCGGAAAAAGTTGTTTATGGAGGCAGTGCGTCCGAACTGACTTTGCAGATTGCTCCAACGGTTATGGATAATATAAGCTGGGATGATCCAGTAATGCAGGAAGAAATTTTCGGGCCAATTTTACCGGTGCTCACCTATAACCGGTTTATGGATGTGATGGCTGAAATTCAAAGCCGACCGACTCCGCTGGCTTTCTATCTCTTTACGAGGGATTCAAGCCGAAAGAATTTCTATAAAAAAATTCAGCCTTTTGGCGGAGGGTGCATTAATGATACGATCATCCAGCTGGCAACTGAAAACATGCCTTTTGGCGGGATGGGACAATCTGGTATGGGCCAATATCATGGTCATTATGGCTTTGAAAATTTCTCGCATACAAAATCAATCGTCGATAAATGCACGTTGATCGATCTGCCCATGCGCTATCATGCCGGACCGGAAATTTACGATAAGATTATCCGCATGGTCCTGAAATAAGCCGGACTGTTGCCTGAGAGATAAAACCTGAACGCAAATTAATGCTTATCAAAAGAAATCAAAAGAAATAACAATCAGGAAAACAGACATACTTCCTGTCAATTGGATTGAAGCCTGGATAAAAAGAAAGAATATCCAGTCCGGCGATCGATCTGACAGGAAGTTTTTTTTCTGGTTAAAGAAGCCGTTAGAAGATGAGATCTGTAGATATTAAGGAAATTGAGTCGTAAGTTCTTTATATTTGACGGGTTGCCCGAAATGAAATTACCTATATACCATTAAAGGCGAAGAATCTTTTGAATTCTGCAGTTTTCCTCTCAGGAAAGCTGTAGAACGCAAAGATCTTCGCCTTTTTTACATTGAAATATTATTGATTCAGACTGACAGAGCACAGAGTTCTCTGATTTCATCATTCCAGGGAAGAACGCTGTCAATGACATCAGCCGGTATAACTGAACCGCGCCATTTCTGGAACCTGTTCATCACCAGTTCGAGATACTTGAGGACATTCAGTCCGCAGCGTCTGGCTGTCTTGACTATCGAAGACAGAAGCGTCAGCGCTCTGGCTCCGTCTTCACTGTATGCGAACAGCCAGTTATGCC
>NZ_MPJW01000121.1 GCF_001945525.1 Ileibacterium valens | reverse complement strand
CGGGAGAACATGTCTTCAGATGCAGGACATGAGATTATGGTCAGCCGGAGCATTCAGGCGGAAGGAACCTTCGGAGATCTTAAAGAAAACTACAGATACAGCCGATTGAGACGCCGGGGACTGGAAAACGTAAAATTTGAGGTGCTTATTGTGGCCATGGGACACAATATCAGAAAATTAAACAACAGAAATCGGATGAGTTGCCCAGAACTCGAACGTTATGGAAAATTAAAGGAGCAGAAAAGCGAAATCTGAAAAAGATTATAAACAGTCTTTTTGAGTTTTGGCTCTTTTCAGTGCGTTCAAAAATTGACTTGAGCGGAAAAACACATCATAAAACAGGATTGAATCAGATAAAAAGCATAGAAAAAGGGGCTGTAAATCTCGCTGATGAAAAATCAGTCGAAATTTAACAGCCCCTTTTTCCAGTCTTATGGCTATTGCTAGATCCCCTCTTTCATAGTATTCTCTTTTTCACTTCGCCCATTAATTCTTACATCAATTAAAGATTATCTTTTGCTGCTCCGAGAAGAACCTGATTGACAGATTGAAGTGATCATGACAGAATTCTTTTTCACAAACTGAAACTGGCTTTTTGCTTTGAAGCAATTTTGTTTCATGGCTTCAACCTCTTCAAGAGAAGGTTCGTTCAATCCTTTCTGTTGAAAGCGATGCACACAGGCAGTTTTGAAATTACATGCCTATAATAGAGAGGACGAACTATTACCATTGGTGTGAAGTACAGATATCCGAACTGATATTCGATATAAATATCGAAGTTTCATCATTCAATCCAAAAAAGTAAGGAGTATTAATCTATGAAATATATGAGTCAGGTCGATCAAAAAGAATTTGATGCGTTTTCTGAACAATATGGCAATCTGCTGCAAGGTTCTCCCTGGGCATCCATAAAAAGCAACTGGGATTCTGAACTGGTTGGAGTCGAGAATGACAATTCTAATCTAATTGCCGCTGCTCTCGTTTTAAAAAAGCCGCTTGCTATGGGCTTTTCAATGTTTTACCTTCCGCGCGGTCCTATTGGAACCAATCAGGAAGCCATTGGCTATCTTTTAAAGGAGCTTAAGAAGAGCGCTCGAAAGGAAAAATGTATTTTCATCAAATTTGATCCTGAAATTCTGGTTCGAAAGTGGAATGTAAAGGAAGAAAAGCCAGAACAGCCAGATACTTCCTATGTCGATTATTTTGTAAATGAATTAGGTGCAAAACATAAAGGATATACCACTTTTATTGCAGAAACCGTTCAGCCTCGTTATACGATGGGTGTTGATCTGCGTAATGATTTTGAAAAGGGGTTTGACCGTTCATGCAAACGCGGTCTTAAAACGGCTGATCTGTACGGAGTGGAAACCGAAACTACATATGGGTATGATCCTGAGGTTCTTGAAGAATTTACCCGCCTGATGCACTGCACTGAAGAAAAGAAAAATGTTCGGCTGCGCGATAAAGAATACTTTGAACGAATGCTGAAAACATACGGTGAGAAGGCTAATATCATCCTTGGAAAGGCCAACTTTGATCAGGCCCGAATGGATCTTGAAAAGAAAAAAGCCGAACTGGATGCCAAAGAAAAACTGACCAAGAAAGAAAAAGAAGAATATAACCGGATTGTTAAAGGTTTAGAAAAGCTTGATGGTCTGCATGGATCTCCTTATGTCAGCGGAATCTTAAATATCGATCATGGCAAAACCATGGAAATGCTCTATATGGGAAACGATCCAGCCTACAGCTTCACGAAGGCAAGCCGCCGTGTTTATACGGATGCCTATTCAAAAGCCAAAGACCGCGGCATCGAATACGCAGATATGAGCGGAGTGGAAGGAACGCTTTCCGATGGACTTTATGTTCATAAAGCAGGCTATGGTTCAATGATCAAAGAATATATTGGAGAATTCGATCTGGTCGTGATGCCAATGATGTATTCCATAGTCAATCCAATTTATGAAAAGAGAAAAGCCGATCAGGCATAGAACAAAACTACATCCCTTTGGTTATCAAGAATTCTGATGAGCTAAGCGAAGAAAAAGCTGCTGCTTCAAAGTAAGTGAGGCCTGATCATTAAGTGCGGCGAAGACAGAGGAAATATGAACACGCCCCGATTTAGAAGGTATGATGAAAAGGCCCGTCTTTAGAGGTTGAGAACCACAGAATTTAGAGTTTGTTCGATTATGAGTGTAATTTAGCCAAATTCTCCTAAATATAAAGGAGAATTTGGCTCTGTTTTTCTATACATCAGGAAAGGACTTTATAATGAAGGCCTTTTTCTTCTTTGCCTTAAGTCAGACCATTCAGACAATCTTGAAATATTGAATCACAACACGAAATATCCGTTCAGGCAAAACATCAAAAATGCTTCACTTTAAATTAAAATCTCTGAATCTGCATCAATAGCCAGACAGGTTTTTTTATTTTTTCTGTTTTATCGAAATAAAATTGCTTATGATTATAATTGGTTTACAAATTTGAAGAATTAGGAAAAGAAAGGAACTGACTATGAGTGGATTTTTTGGAGCGACATTGAAGCACTCAGCAGTGCTTGATGTCTTCTTTGGGACCGACTACCATTCCCATCTGGGTACCCGTCGGGCAGGAATGGCTTTTCATGGAGAAGACGGATTCTGCCGGGTAATTCATAATATTGAAAATACGCCATTTCGAACCAAATTTGATCATGACTTAGATGAGCTTCATGGAAATTATGGAATCGGATGTATTTCCGATTATGAGCCGCAGCCTTTACTTTTACAGAGCCATCTTGGAAGTTTTGCTTTATGCACAGTAGGTCGAATCAATAATCTTCAGGAACTGAAAGATCTTTGTTTTGAGCATGGAATGTCCTATTTTTATGAAATGAGTAATGGTGACATCAATCCCGTCGAACTGGTTGGATCTCTGATTTCAACGAAGGACTCTTTTGTCGAAGGGCTCAAATACGTTCAGGATGTGGTTGAAGGAAGTATGTCGATTCTTCTGATGTCTAAGGATGGAATTTATGCCAGCCGGGATAAAGTAGGACGAACACCAATCGTTTTGGGTGAAAAAGATGAAGGATACTGCGCCGCATTTGAAAGCAGCTCATTCTTAAACCTTGGATATACTCCATTCAGAGATATGGGACCAGGTGAAATCGATCTTCTGACCCCGGATAAAGTCACTGTATTAAAACAGCCAGAAAAAGATATGAAGATCTGTTCATTCCTCTGGGTTTACTACGGATATCCGACTTCGACCTATGAAGGGGTCAATGTTGAAGAAATGCGAAATCGCTGTGGAAAGATCCTTTCCGAAAGAGACAACGTAGAAGTTGACAGCGTCGCCGGGGTTCCTGATTCTGGGATTGCTCATGCGATTGGTTATGCCAATGCGACAGGCATCCCTTTCTCAAGACCATTTATTAAATACACCCCTACCTGGCCACGCTCATTTATGCCAACCAACCAGACACAGCGCAACCAGATTGCGAAGATGAAACTGATTCCCGTTAAGGAATTAATCAAGGACAAGAAACTGCTTCTGATCGATGATTCCATCGTCCGCGGTACTCAGCTTGGAGAAACAACTGATTTTCTGTATAACTCCGGAGCAAAAGAAGTTCATGTAAGACCTGCCTGTCCGCCAGTCATGTTTGGCTGCAAATTTCTGAACTTCTCAAGATCCAACTCCGAAATGGATCTGATTACCCGCCGTGTGATTAACGATCTTGAAGGCGGTAATGTAACGGATGAAATTCTAGCAGAATATGCCAATCCGGATTCTGAACGTTATGCCAATATGCTTGAAGAAATCCGAAAGCGTTCCGACTTTACATCTCTGCGCTATCATCGACTCGATGACATGTGCAAGTCCATCGGACTCGATAAATGCCAGCTCTGCACCTATTGCTTTGATGGAACTGAATAAGAACTTTAAGCTTTCATTCAGAAGGATCCAGCATTCGATATCTGATAGAAACTCAATACTCTTATAAAATGACGAATGCCATTTCTCTTTCGAGAAATGGCATTTTTGATCATTGCAGATATTCCAATGAAATCCGCTATCCTAGCTTGCATAACTTACTGTTCGTTGGAGTGTTTTGTGAAATTGGAATATTCATTTTCCAGTTCCTTTAGCTCTTCTGATTCAGAGTGATAAAACATCATGATAAAAGCTGCAAACAAAAGCAGGACACTGATCATTATCGTATAGATTCCCATTTTAATCATCAGCAGGCCGCCTAGCAGACATCCTAATATGAAATAAAAAATAATCCGCAGATATCCTGCTGAATATTTCAGATATATCTGATCCTTTGTATGAATAAACATCGCCAGATTGTCCATCATATTTCTCATATTTCCTATACACATGGTTGAAGCAAAAGGATGACCATGAATTTTTCGAAATGACTGAACCTGAATCGCGCAGGACATGGAAATTAGGCTGTTTGCGATCAGATCACTCTGAATAAAGGGAACCACTGCCAATAACAGGATTTCCAGAAGAAGTATCCATTGTCTCCAGTGCAGACGTTTATGATGCAGGCGCATTCGGATCAGCTGAGCAATCAGAATTCCACTCATAAAGAAGGCAAGTGGTATCAGATAACGGATAATCTGTTCTAAATTCCGATCGGCAATTCCCATTGCCAAAAAGATAATGTTTCCAGTCTGAGCATTTGCAAAAACATGCCCACGAACAAAATAGCTGTAAACATCCTGCAGTCCACCGGATATCGTGATCAGAAATGCAATCCAGTATGATTCAGACATCTGTTTTTGGGATGTTCGAATCGAGACTTTCATGAAAATCCCCTCTTTTCATTTATATCGACAATTCAAAACCGAATTCCATTGGAAAAGCTGTCAGACAAATCTTTCCTTCCATAATAAACCAATTGTTTCCATAGACCGAGATGGAGAACAAAATTCATCTGCAAAGTCTAAAAGCGCTTTTCATTTCGCTTTTGATCCATTCAGCCTTGAAGGATGATCAAAGAAAAAAGGCTTTATCTTTGGAATAAACATTACTCCAAAAATAAAGCTTACTTCGTCTTATTGAGACAGAAGGCTCGTATGAAAGAAATCATTAATATACTGGTTGCACTTAAGAGCTAAGCGATCCAGAGGTTTGCTGATATTGAAAACGTGAGGGGCATCTTTGGATTGCTCAAAATAGATCCGATAATCAATCTTACAGGAATCGAACAGATCTGCCAGCAGGAATGTCTGATATTTAAATGTAGAATCCCCTTCACTGGTCACAAGCAGTATAGGCGGGAAAGTCATATTCTCATCGATAAACTTGGTCGGATTGACTGAATACTGATACTCTTCAGATTCATGATAATTCTTTCCATAAAGAAATCTCTGTAAGCCCGGAACACCAAAATGTTTAGATAAAAACTGAGATTGTGGAATAGTACCCGCCTGATCGATGAAGCAGACCGGATGAGTAAGGACCATGGCCTGAATATCGAAGTGAATTGGTTTGACTTTAAAGACTCTTTGCATCTCTTCAGACTGATTGATGCAATGACAAACCAGAGCCAGTTCTGCTCCTGCTGAATCTCCTGTCAGCATAACCTGATCCAGGGATATTTTTAATTCATCCGCATTTTCTTCAAGAAAATTCAGATAGGCAAATACATCTCGAATCTGATCACCGAGGCTGGCCTTATCCGCAGTCCGGTAAGTTAAGGAACTAACGACATTCCCTTCCTTAACGAGGTGCGAATTGTATTCGTCGTAGACATCCTTATCTCCATGAACCCAGCAGCCGCCGTGAATATCAATGATAATTGGCATTTTTCGAGTATCCGTATTTTCGAGAGTATAAATATTGCATTCACGCAGCAGCTTTTTATTAGTCGATGGGGCGTATTCGTAAGCAGCCTTAATCACGCCATCGGGCAGCTTTTCATATTTCTTCTTCTTTTTTGCCAGACGATTCAAATATTTTTTGATGGTCAGGATGACGACCAGAAAGACAAAGTAATTAAAATCCATAATGTAAATATTTCTCCTTCCAGGCAATTTCATCTTTCCTGTAAAATGCACTAATCCATAATGAACAACTGTCTGAATATCAATGTTTATACTCTTCGCCGCATGAATTAATGATCCAAACAGGATCCAACTTTTCTCTATGTACCTGAAATATTAAAACATAAAAATGTAAAAATTATGTCAGCCAAATATCAAACAGCAAGAATTTGCAAGCGTTTTCCTCAAAAAGATAACAGTTCCTACATTTTAGAGACAATAAAAAAATCCTGAACAGCTAGAGCTGAGCAGGATTTGTCTGTTTCATAGTTTTTTTCAACAAGGATCTGAGCATCAATAACGAGATCGCAGTCATTAGAACTTCGGCACAGAGTGCTGAGAATCCAATTCCATAAACCCCAAGTACTGCGTTAAACAGGAACATGAACGGAATCTCAAAGATACCTTTACGCAGGATAGCCAGAATGAGCGATTGAGTACCCTTTCCACAGGCCTGAAAAACGCCTACGTTCATAAAGTCAATCGCCAGGAATGGATTGGCTAAAGCCATTCCCCGGATCAGCACGCTTCCGATGGCTACAGTATCTGGATCACTGATAAAAGCGCCCATGATTTTTGCTGGAAAGAGCTCGTAGAATATGGTCAGTGTAAACATGATACAGATTGAAAGCTTCATGGTATAGAAGATGCAGCTTTTCATTCGATCAACCATTCTGGCCGCATAAGTATAGCCAATTAATGGCATGACTCCCTGAGATATTCCCATTCCAACATACATCAAAACCTGAGAGCTTCTAAAAGCAATTCCTAATGCAGCAACTGCGGTTGTTCCATAGAATGCGGCAATGTTGTTCATTAATACCTGCGAAACAACATTTAACAGATTCTGAATGCTGGCTGGAACTCCGACTGCGCAAATACCAGAAACGATATTCTTTTTAAATCCAAATTCTTTGATATCTATACAAACCAAGGTTGTTTTTCTTTTGAGATACAGATAGCCGAAGAAATAGAGACAGGCACAGATATTCGCAATCAGGGTGGCAAGAGCCGCTCCTTCGGCTTTCATTCCAAAGACAAGAATGAATAAGGGATCCAGCAGAATATTGATAAAAGCGCCTGACATGGTTCCAATCGAAGCCTGCAGAGTATTTCCTTCAGCTCGAACCATGTAACCCATAACGACATTCAATATTGCAAATGGTGCTCCAAGAATAACTGCCCATAACAGATAACGGGAACTCGGCTCCATCGTTTCCTCAGAGGCTCCAAGCATATGAAGCAGCGGACCTGAAAAAATGGCTGCCAGCATGGAAAAAATAACTCCGCAAATTAAGGAGCCATAAAAACCAAAAGCGCTCGATCTTCGCAGTGTCTTATAATCTTTAGCTCCCAGAGCCCTGGACATCATTGATGATGAGCCGACTCCAAATAAGTTGTTGATTGCATTAAAAGCAAGTAAAACAGGAGAAATGATTGATACCGCCGCTGATTGAGCCGGCGAATTAATCATCCCCACAAAAAATGTATCCGCTAGCGAATACAGAATCATAACCAGATTAGAACAGATCGTCGGGATGGACAGTTTAAAAACCGCCTTCGAAATCTTTTCTTTTTCAAACAGCCATGTTCTCTGTTCGGCTGCATTAGTTGTCATGAACATCCTCCTTCACCTATGAGTCCATCCACTCATATCCTCTTTTCTCTTTCTTCTGAAGTTCATTGTAAAGAGTTAAATTACATCTTAACAGAGAATGAAACGACAAAATTAAAAGTTTATGATTTCACTTACCAGTTCCATAAAACGATAACTGCTATTCTTTTTTTTGCAGGTTTCTTGAATCCAGGTATTCGATTGCGAAAGCTGCATTTAAAAGGTGCTGAGCATATTCAAAGGAGCAAGCATCACCTGATAGACACTGATACAGAGCATTCCTACACTTCCATAAGCCAGGCACTGGATATAGACAGAAAATTGCTTCAGTTCCTTTTCGATCTGGATCAGGGTCTGCTTTCGATAGGAGTTAAGCAGAGAAACAACCTGTGAGCTTTCCATTCCAACCTCAAGAAACGTTAAAAAGATTGGATCAATCCATTCGCAGTCTTTTAGGATTTCTTCAAAACGATATCCGATTCTCATTTTCCTATTCCATTCCCTGGCTTCAACGCAAATAAATCCAGTACTTTTCATCTTTTTCAGATTTTCTATGGTTTCTCTGGTCGATAAACCACATGACAGCAGACATTCTAACCAGGCGCAAAGAGAATAACTCTGGATTTTCCTGATCAAACTAAACTTTCTAAACAATCTTTGTAAAATCTGTGAAGCCTTTTTGGAAATCATACCTGAACTCTGTTTCTTTGAAACTAGAAAGAGTAATCCAAGAACAATCAATCCAAACCAGAAAACAGTAAACAGGCCAAGAAGTATATATAACAGAATAAATTCAGAATCTGCCGCATACATACTAAGTGATGGCAAAATCTTCAGAGTAAAGAACCACAATAAGAGCCAGGCAAAGAACATCAAAAACATCGGGTAAGAAAGCTGTGAAGACAATAGATGCAGCAGATGACTGCTCCCTTTTTCCAAAATCACAACTCTCTCGAGTGCTTTTGGCAGCTCAAGAAAGTTCAGCAGCTCTCCTAACTGCCTGAAAAACTTCTTTTTCTGATTATAAGTGAACACCTTTTCAAGGGGTATCCCCTGCTTTAAAAGATCAAAAATCTCATCCGCATTCCTGAACGATATGACTGCAGCCTGTCTGAAGCTTAGCCCACTCTGGCTCATTAAAACAAAGTTTCTGATTTCATCCGGGGTCATGGATACCGAAAAGTCAGACAAATTTTGGGGCTTCGATCCATCCGCTTGCACTCGCAAACTCGATTTCTTCAAAAAGGGAATCAGGTCTTTGAGATGTATCTCCTGATTTAAAATAGTTTTCAATGTCTTCCCGTTTCCATCTTTCATAAACGCATTCCTTTCCCAAATCTTTTTCATGTCCTTTTTTCGACTTGTATAATCTCTGGGCAAACACAGCCTGCAAAATGGTGGATAAATCTTTTGGATCAACTCCAAATTCAAGCATTCGTCTTATGGCTTCTTCGACTGTTCCTGAATGCAGGGTTGTAAATACAAGATGTCCTGTAAGTGCTGCCCGAACAGCCATCTTTGCCGAAAAAGCGCTTCTGCATTCCCCGATGAATATGACATCTGGATCATGACGCATCAGTTCTTCAATCCCCTTTTCGTAGGTAAATCCCTGCGCTTCATTAATTTCCATCTGAATGTAATTTGAATCCCTGATCTCGATTGGATCTTCCAGAGATACGATTTTTCGATCCTTTCTTAGGGCCATATCATGAAGAATGGCATGAAGAGTTGTGGTCTTCCCACTTCCGGTAGGACCTGCAGATATGATTAATCCATGCTCCTGCATCGTCATCTGCTGCAGATAAGCGATCGCTTTAGAATTACTCGACAGTTCTTCAATTTTTAAATCTCTTGCAGCATTTAATAACCGAATCACCCCTGTCTGCAAATCATGGTTGCTCAGGTAAGCAAAGCGGCAGGTATATTCCCTCTTATCTGAATGAATCCGAAATGATCCAGATTGGGGTTTGTGAGGAGCGCACAAGTCCATGCCTGAAATGAATTTAATAACTTCAAATACCCTCAGATCAAAAATATCCTGCTTTAAGGCCAGAAAACCCTCATCTGTTCGAAACAGAATTTCTAACTCCTCCTGATGACTCTGATGACTGATATGAATATCGCTTGCTTTCTTTTCAAAGGCATAGTCAAGCAGAAGCCCAAGCAGCTGTTCCATATTCCTTTGATTTCAGCAGCTGTATTCTTTGATCCTGATAAATCATTGCTGCTGGATTCTCCTTTCATCAATCGGTTCGAATGCAAGTCTATAAACTTCATATTTTCTGAAATTTTCATTTTTAATTTCTGTTCATTCCAGCCGATGATCTTAGATTGGACGAGTCAGGTTTGTATGAAGGAATTCGATTATGGCAAAATGTTTATAGATTCATGCGAACGACCTACTTTCTTATTCACCGGTTTTCTCATGTTGAACGAAATTTGATACAAATTATTTAAGATTAGCTTGATTGCTGCATCATTTTGAAAGGACAATTTATGAATGATCGAATCAAAGGCGCCTTATTATTTCTGCTTACACTATTTACCATTGTTGTGATTGTGGAATCCGTCCATGGTGAATTTTCTTCCGCACTGATCATTTGTCTTTTTGGAGGAATTCTTGCCATGATTGCACGGATCCTCATTGTTCAGCGCCTGAAATCCAAAAATCAGAAAACGGATCAATCTTCGAATACCTCGGATACATAGAGCAGATTTTGCGGATCAGGTTCGTAAATCCTCATATTATCCATATCAACAAACAAACTGATGATCTGGAAAGATACATTTTGTTAATCCATACTGCTCTTTATTCGTTGAATACGCTTCCTAAAAAAACTCCGCCTCACACAAAGAAACATTCTCCATTGATAGAAATCGCTGCAGATATCGAATACAATTGTTGCGTCAAAAGACAGATCCCTGATTTAAGTATTCAAAAGTCAGGAAAGAATCAGAATCCAAAATAGATGTAAAAATAAAGGAATGACCTATGACAAAACTTGAAAAAGCTAAACAATACGAAAAAGAGCATCAACTTTCTGAAGACCAATTGCCTGCTTTTCACTACGCAGCTCCTATTGGCTGGATCAACGATCCAAATGGCTTCTCCTTTTTTGATGGAAAGGTTCATTTATTCGCTCAATATCATCCTTACAACAACCAATGGGGTCCGATGCACTGGCTGCATCAGACGACTGAAAACTTTATTGACTGGACTCTTGAAGGGTGTGCTCTGGCACCAGATCAGGACTATGATCATGCAGGAGTCTTTTCGGGAAGCGCCATTGAAAAAGACGGTAAACACTTTCTGATGTATACAGGGGTACGAAAGGATGAAAACGGCGAATTTCAGCAGCAGTGTCTGGCAATCGGCGATGGAAAGAATTATGAAAAATTGAAAAACAATCCTGTCATCCCAACGTCCTTAATCCCTCAGGGATTTTCTGAAATTCATTTTCGGGATCCTAAAGTGTGGAAAGAAGGAGATCGATATTTTGTGGTCTGCGGCTCATTGGATGAAAAAGGACAGGGACAGGCTATTTTGTTTTCATCGGATGATCTGATGAACTGGAAGTTTGAAAATGTTATGGCTCACTCGAAAGGAACCTTTGGTTCAATGTGGGAATGCCCGGATTTCTTTGAGCTGGACGGAACACCGATCCTAATGTTCTCTCCACAGGATATGCGGGCAAAAGGGCTTGAATTTCATAATGGTCACAACTCGGTCTGGCTAACCGGCCCTTTTGAAAACCATCAATTTAAGGACTTCACTGCCCATTCACTGGACTATGGTCTGGATTTCTATGCCCCGCAAAGTGTCTTATTACCCGATGGACGAAGAGTGATGATTGCATGGATGGCGAGCTGGGATAATCCAATCTTTAAAAAGGATTTCGATTTTGCAGGTCAGATGACCTTCCCCAGAGAAATCTGGATGCAGGAGGGAAAACTGATGCAAAAACCGGTTCGCGAACTGGAAGAGAATCGAATCAACCCAGTTCATCTCTCGGATATCAAAATTGATGGAACATTCAAAAATGAAAAGATCGCTGGCCGATGCTCTGAACTGATCATTCGCTTTAAGGAGACTCAGAATCTCTCGGCTCTGATTTTGGGGCTGGCCAAAAGTGAAAAAGAAGAATTCGAAAGTACGCTGACCTGGTACACTCACCAGAACCTGCTTGAATTTGATCGAACCTGGTCAGGAATGACAAGTGATTCCAATGCAATCCGCAGAGCCAAAGCTCCTGAAGGCGGAATTCAAGAAATACGGGTTCTGATTGATCGCTTCTCCATTGAAATCTTCATCAATGATGGAGAAATGGTGATGAGCAATGCGATTACGACGCCAATTTTTGCCGACGAAATTGAGATCGAAACCATCGGCAGCTGTAAGGCAGATATTGATTTCTATACGATTCAAACGAAATAGTCTGCATTATATAACATATAACCGCTTCAGAATTCCGGGAAAATTAGATAATCCTAAATTAATCAAAAAGCAAAAAGAGGAAAAAGACTCAATGAAAATCAGAGAGGGAAAGAAAACAATTCCCTGGCTCTGCTTGATTCATTGAGTCTTTTTTTTGGATTTAAATCATGTTTGGAAAAATCAGATAAGGATTATTCTTTCTTTCCTGATCCAGCGTTGTGGCAGGACCATGACCTGGATAGACTTCATAATTTCCTGGAAGATTTCTCAGGAATTCCAGTGATTCTTTCATCTGGTCGGCATTGCCGGTAGCCAGATCGGTTCTTCCGATAGACTGGTTGAATAATACATCTCCAGTAAACAGACAATCCTGGATTTTCAGAATGGTGCTACCAATGGAATGTCCTGGAGCACTGTAAGCAGTGAGAGTAAAATCACCAATCTTCTGTTCTCCTTCTTTTAAGGGAAGAGGCTTGGCATTCAGTTTTACATGCGGCATTCCAAAGAAAGCGGATGAAGAATTCTTTGCTGGTTGGCTCAAAAAATCAAATTCAGCTGGATTCATGTAAACATCCACCTTGAATTCATCAATCAGATCATCCACAGCGCCCATATGATCAAAATGCGCATGGGTCAGCACGACTGCCTGCACTTCAGCGTTCAGGGCTTTAATCATTTCAATTAAATTCTTGCCATCAGCACCTGGATCAATAACCAGCGCTTTATTATTTTCAAGAACGATATAGCAGTTGGCCTCTACTGGACCAACGGGTTGACAGATTACCTGCATTCTTATCACCTCACTTAAAGTATACCAATACCAAAAGAAGAGTGTTTTTTTCAGACCTCAACCAAATCCATTCTTCGAGTTATGAGCTGATTTCAAAATCGCAGAATCGTTGCAAAGACAGAAGAAAAATAAAAAAAGGATACAGCAGGCGCCATATCCGTTGAATTTCTGGTTTATCCAAACAGGATTTAAGAAATATAAACTCAATACAATATTTATACAGATCGATTGAGGAAATTCGACTAGCGCTTTTCCTTGTGTTCAGTCTGTTTGTTGCATTTTGGGCAGTATTTCTTGATTACCATTTTTTCAGGATGTTTCTTTTTATTGCGGGTACCGATATAGTTTTCGTCACCACAAACAGAGCATTTAAATACAATGCGGTCTCTCACAGTCAATCCTCCTCACGTTACACCTTTGCGATTATACCACAGGCCCAATTTCAAGTGCAAGGTTCGATTGATTCTGGCAAAAACCATCTGAATTTTTCGGGCAAACTGATCATGTGTGGACTAATTATAAACTATTGAACAGCTTTCTTTTACAGTATCTTTTTTGCTGTAGACTTGTACTTTATCTCATAAGATCTTCATAGGCCTCTGATTCAGTTCTTTATTGCAAGTTGGATTATTTTCATTGGCTAACAAATGATAATGGTTGTTGAGCCATCTTGTTAAGATGAGGTATTGAACGACGGTCAAAACAATCGTTATCAATTTTCAAGAATACTATGATTAAAGAAATAAACAAGAAAGAGAGGACTGCTCGATGTGTACAGCGATCAGTTATAAAAACGGAAGCTCCCATTTCTTCGGTAGAAACCTTGACCTTGAAATGGAATATCCAGTTTCCACAGTTATAACTCCTAGAAACTATGAATTTGAATTAAGAAACATGCCTCATATTAAAGAACATTATGCTTTGATCGGTACCGGTATGGTCATCGATAATACACCTCTGTATTTCGAAGCCATGAATGAAAAAGGTTTAGGTATGGCTGGTCTGGCATTCTTTAAATTTGGCTATTACCCTCCGGTAACAGAAGGAAAAGATAATGTAGCTTCCTTTGAATTTATTCCCTATATCCTGAGTCAATGTGAGTCTGTAGAAGAATCAAGAAAGCTTCTGGAAAATATCAATATCGATAACACCGGATTTTCCGAATGTCTGCCTCCTCAGGCTTTGCATTGGATTATTTCTGATGAAAAAGAATCAATCGTAATCGAAACCACAAAAGAAAAAGGACTTAAAGTCTACGATAATCCATTTAACTGTCTGACTAACCCACCAACCTTTGATTACATGCTCTGGAATATGAGTTATTACATCAATCTTTCAGGTGATCTTGTTCCAGTGCGTTTTGCCGACGATAAAGATGGACTGGTTGAGTATTCCCGTGGAATAGGATCAATTGGACTTCCTGGCGGTGTCGATTCAATCAGCCGCTTTGTTCGTGCTGTGTTTACTCTAAGAAATTCCAAATCAGCCGATGAGCCGCTAAAGAATGTCGCTGAATTCTTCCACATTCTTTCAAACGTTCAACAGGTATCCGGCGAAGATGAAGTCAAACCTGGCGAATATGAAATTACACTGTATACAGCAGGCGGAGATACAAAGACAGGTGTCTGGTATCATTCCACTTACTATAACCCAACGATCTATGCCGTTGATATGAAAAAAGAAGATCTGGATGGAAAAACTTTAGTCGTTTACCCATTCAAGAAAGATTTCGTCATCCCATTCGATAACTAAATATCCATAGAAATCTCTGATTTATTTGACTTACAGATTTTACTCTCAGCGAATCACCTGAAATCGGTGGTTCGCCTTTTTTTTATTTCTGATTACAAACCATTACTTGCTTTATTTAATAACATCAAAAAGTCTTAACCAAAGCCAAGAGTCTCCGTAACCTTTTGAAATTTGCATGGGCTTTTATTCCCGGTTATCCCTGAATACCATCAAAGGCGGAAATCTTCTCTGTGCTCCAGCTTTCCTCTCAGGAAAGTCGGAAACGGAAGATTTCCGCCTTTTGTGATTCTGTTGAACTCAGGCA
>NZ_MPJW01000018.1 GCF_001945525.1 Ileibacterium valens | reverse complement strand
CGGGAGAACATGTCTTCAGATGCAGGACATGAGATTATGGTCAGCCGGAGCATTCAGGCGGAAGGAACCTTCGGAGATCTTAAAGAAAACTACAGATACAGCCGATTGAGACGCCGGGGACTGGAAAACGTAAAATTTGAGGTGCTTATTGTGGCCATGGGACACAATATCAGAAAATTAAACAACAGAAATCGGATGAGTTGCCCAGAACTCGAACGTTATGGAAAATTAAAGGAGCAGAAAAGCGAAATCTGAAAAAGATTATAAACAGTCTTTTTGAGTTTTGGCTCTTTTCAGTGCGTTCAAAAATTGACTTGAGCGGAAAAACACATCATAAAACAGGATTGAATCAGATAAAAAGCATAGAAAAAGGGGCTGTAAATCTCGCTGATGAAAAATCAGTCGAAATTTAACAGCCCCTTTTTCTTATTCCGGATTTTTTTTCTTATTCTGTGTTAAAATTCTTACTTTGAACTGTCTTTTCGCAGGTTAACATCACTTGATTGATCAGAACATCGGTTCAATGCGGGTAACAGTATTGAGAAAATGGCGCATCAGTGGTTAATCATGGCAAGAATCTGCCGCCCAACCGGTTCTGCCTTGCCTAAACCATAATCAAGGCGCTCGATCAGAAAAATCGGAGTCGTTGGGAACATGGAAGACAACTCATCTTTTGTCCAATGCAGCTGGGGAGCTAAAAGAATAATGTCAGCCATTTCTCCTTCATCCTTGATGGTTCGATAACTGGCTGATTCAACCAGGACTTCACTATCCATTCTTTCTTTAAGCCAGTTTTCAAGGTTTCTGGCTAGAATACTTGAAGAAAAACCACTAACGCAGCAGATATAAATAGTCATATACTGTTCCTCTCATAGATTTCTAAAGAAATTCCAGATATTCTAAACATATGAATCATCGTGAACAGGAATTACTGCACCTTTTGATAAAACTTGATCAGCCTGTTTCCGTAAAAACATTAGCGAAGAAACTCGGATTATCGGAAAGGACAATTCGCAATTACATATACGAACTGAATGGAAACAATCCCTGGATTTCAACTTCAAAGAATGGCATCAGTGCCTCGATATCGGATCTGAAGGCTCATTTACAAACCGGCGATGATCAAAGTGATCTGATTGCACAGAATCCTGCGCAAAGATCATCCTATCTGATCAAGCTGCTTTTGTTAAGAAAGCAAAATCCACTGGCTTCTGAAATCTGCGAATCTCTTTTCATCAGTGATTCTACTCTGAAAGCCGACCTGATTCGACTGAATCGGGAATATTCGGATACTGGGATTCGTTTTCGAATGCGAAAGGGAAGACTTGAATATACTGGAGAAGAAAAAAATATCCGTAAAGTGATTCGTTCCATGATCAGACAGGAAACACAGGATCATTATCGATATATGGAAATGCTGCGCGAGATGTTTGGAAACGAAATGGTCAGTTCCATTCATACCATCTGGTCGGATCTGCTCTCACGCTGGTCTGCAGATAAAAATGAACTCCTGCTTGCCAATCTGATTTTTCATACCACAATGATTGTCAGCTATTCAAAAACGATTGAAAAACTTCCTGAGCTCAACATGCAGCCAGCCAGTATGCATGAAGAGTTGTGCCAGAAACTGGAACAGAATTTTGCAATCCTGATTTCTGATGTGGATAAACGAAAGCTGGAAATGCTATGTCTGCAGTGTACTCATGCAGAACATATTTCTAAACCTGTAGTCGAGTACTGCCTGAGAGTTAAGGAACGACTCGAGAAGGATTACTTTATTACTTTTTCTGAAGAAAGCTTTGTAAGTATGTTTGAAAGTCATGTCGAAGTTCTCCTTTCAAGAGTCACCCGCAATGAACGTTCTGAAAATCCACTGACAAAAAGCATACGAATGGCTTCTCCAGTCATTTATGAAATGGCCATCAGTGCGGCAGATGAATTCTATCAGACCTTTGGCGTGATTCTCGATGAAGGCGAAATCGCATTTTTTGCCCTGCATATCGGAGCTCATGTTGAATTTGCTTCTAATCTGCCGGATATTTATCTGCTATGCCCGTTTTATCATAATCTGCAGGAACAATTCGAAAGCCGGATTCGTAATCATTTTCAGGGACAGGCCTGTATCCAGCGATGTAAGACGGATTCACTGCCGGATTCTCCACTGGTTCTTGTGGTTTCTGCCTTGCCTTTAGAAAGTATGAATTATCCATTTTTCTATACTCAGATTTCTCCCTTTGTTTCTGAACATGATTTACAGAATATTTCTGAACATCTCGATAAATTGAAACGGGCTATCGCTTCTCAGAAAAGAAAAGAACAGCTTGAAGAGCTTTTTTTTGATGAATGCTTTGAAATCGAGCCAGAAGGCAAAAGTCCTCAGGAGATTCTTAAAGCGATGAGTTTACGGCTTGCGAAGCTGAATTTAGCTCCCGGAAAACTGATGGAAAGCGTGCTTGAAAGAGAATCATTATGTTCGACAGCTTATGAAGGATTTGCCATTCCGCATCCACTGCATCCCTGTGCCTTTCGGCCATCGATATCTGTCGCTCTTTTTCCTGATGGATTTAACTGGAATGGAACAATCATTTACTGCGTGTTTCTGATGAGCCTTCGCAATGATGATCTGAGTCTGTTTCGCGAGGTATATGAGCCATTGATTAATTTGCTCGTTCATCCCGGTCTTCCAGAAATCCTCTCGAAATCCAAAAATTTAGAATCCTTTAAAAAGACGGTCTACGAACATCTTCCGTAAACCGTCTTTTTTAGCGATTGATTATTCTTCTGGAATTATCTTGATACTTCAAATTTACCTGCGAAAAGTAAAAATAATAAAATGTCTAGACATTAATCCAAGAAAAACAGGAAAGAAATTCGTCATTAAAGTGGAAAAGAAAATTTCACCAAAGATTTCCATCTGAGAGAAGTGTTTGATAACAGATCCCAAAAAAAGCTATAAAAAAGCTATATATAAAGGTTATTTGTGAATTATGAGCCACGGATTAAGCTCTTGAAAAACAGAAGCCGCAGATTCAGCTTAATTTTGGTCAGATAATTTCCATTCAAGTGGAAAACGAATATCTGAAAGAATCCGTTTTCATCGATATACTACAAGTGTAATAAGTACGAACAAAGACAATAGATGTCTATACAAGAAAGGAGCTACTTATGAAAAAGATTTTACTTGCATGCTCTTCAGGCATGTCCACTTCACTTTTGGTGAACAAAATGATTCAGGCTGCCAAGGATCAGGGAATTGAGGCAGAGATCTGGGCAGTAGGCCAGTCTCAGGTTCCAGCAGAAATAGAAAAAGCAGACATTATTCTGTTTGGTCCACAGATGCGTTTTCTAAAAAAGAAATTTGAAGGAAAAGCCAAAGAGCTTAACATCCCAATTGATTCCATTGCCCCAGTATTATACGGCCGATGTGATGGCGCTGGAGTTTTAAAAACAGCCCTTGATTTGATTGATAAGAACGGAGCGAAATAATATGAGCTTTTTTGAAAAGATCGAAGAACCATTAATGAGTGTCGGGGAAAAACTGAATAACAATAAAATTCTTCAGATCCTGCGTGATTCATTCATGCTGGCTTTCCCGTTAACGATCTTTGGTTCCATTACATTAATTATTGCAAACTTTCCATTTTTGTCCGATCTGATCGGAGCAGAAGCAGCTGGAACGTTAAACGCCCTCTTAGGACCGGCTTCCACTGCAACCATGTCCATTGCCACTGTCTTTCTATGCATTGGTATTGGATATTATTTCTCCAAGGATAAGGGTTGTGATCCAATTTTTGGAGGAGCGATTGCATTAGCTGCATTTATTCTTGTTACCCCAATGGAAGTTCTTCATGTCACTGAAGAAGGAACTGAACTGATTATTTCAAACGTTCTGGATATTAACCGATTAGGTGCAAAAGGAATGTTTGTCGGCATGATCGGATCTTTTTTGGCAGCAGCCCTTTATTGCTGGACCACCAAGAAAAACTGGACCATCAAAATGCCGGATTCTGTACCACCTGCAGTTTCAAAATCCTTTACGGCACTGATTCCAGCCTGTCTGACATTGACAGTTTTCCTGGTAATCCGGATTGCCTTTGAATTTACTCCATGGACAAACATTCATGATTTTATTTATGAAGTGGTACAGGCTCCACTGACAAGTCTCGGTAGTACACTTGGAGCGACTCTGGTTGCGATCTTTGCGGTTCAGCTGTTATGGTTCTGCGGTCTGCATGGACAGATCATTGTAAACTCTGTCCTTGATCCGATCTGGAATGCTCTGACTCTTGAAAACCTGACTGCTTTCCAGGCAGGAACTGAAATTCCTAATATTGTCACCAAACAGTTTATTGAAATCTTTACTGTAGGGATTGGCGGAAGCGGTATGACTCTTGCAGCCGTTCTGATTCTTGCCTTTATCTGCAAGCATAAACAGCTGCGACAGGTTGGACGTCTTGCTCTTCCAGCCGGATGCTTCAACGTCAATGAACCTGTGATTTATGGTCTGCCGGTTGTATTAAACCCGACAATTGTTATTCCATGGATTGTTGCTCCAATTATTAATGTGTGCATTGTTTATTTTGCGATGGCTTCTGGTCTTGTACCTTTAACAACTGGTGTAACTGTCCCCTGGACCACTCCAATTTTCCTCTCTGGAATGCTTGCAACCAACTCGATCATGGGTGGAGTGATTCAGCTTGTTGAACTTGCGGTAGTATTTGTTTGCTGGCTGCCATTCTTGAAGAGCATGGATAAGCAGCTTCTTAAGGATTATCCAGAAGAGACACAGAGTGCATGAGCCGCGTCCTCTGTTTCGATATCGGCGGAACCTTTGTTAAATATGGATTGATCCAGGAGGGCAAAATGATCTCTTCAGATAAATTTCCCACAGATCGAAGTGATGGTCAGGCAGTCCTTGCCAGCATGAAAGAAATTATCCAAAAAAACATCTCCAGCGGGCTGGATGGAATTTCCATCAGCTCGCCTGGTTTTGCCGATAATCAATCTGGAAAAATCGTCAGCGGAAATGTCATCGAAGGATTTAATGGGCTGGATATTAGAAAAACCTTTGAAGAAGAATTCGGATTGAAAACAGCGCTTGAAAATGATGCCAATTGTGCTGCCTTAGCTGAGTTTGGACTTGGAAATGGTCAGGGAGTTCAAAATCTGGCTGTGATGACTCTGGGAACCGGAGTCGGCGGCGGAATCATTCTGAATGGAAAACTTCACAATGGGAATCGAAATATGGCTGGAGAGTTTGGATTTATGTTCATTCATGGAATTCATACAAAGCGTCCAGAAGATGAAATCCTCTCAGGTCATGCTTCAGCCAGGGCACTTTGCGAAGATGTCAGCAAGCGAAAGGGATATGCAGCGGATGGCTTTGAAGTATTCCGGCTGCTTGAAGAAAACGATCCACAGGCCCAAATCGCTCTGGATCATTTCCTTGATTCATTAGCTATGAGCATCTACAACATCGCTTATACCATTGCTCCAGAAAAAGTTCTGATCGGCGGCGGAATCAGTGAACAGAAAATGATTCTTCCCGAAGTGAAAAATAGAGTTTCAGCATTAACTCCTTCTTTTTCCGTCGACCTGAATGAAATCATGGAAATTGATACCTGCGCGTTTGGAAACGATGCCGGGCTGTTTGGAGCTTATGTTAACTTCGAAGAGACCTATCCTGAACGATAAGAAATCGCCGTTTTCATACGTCAGAAAATCGAACAATTAAAAGGCGAAAACCTGATAGGCTTTTCCAGACAACGATTTAAATTATAATTCGCGATATGAAGAGTTGAGTCCAAGAGCCAGGACTTAGCTCTTTTTATCTTGTTGGAAATCATCGAAGTGGTAGACCGATAAATTTTATCTTCAGTTGAATAGTCGTCAAGATAACCAAACAGGTTTGAAAATTCAGCTGAAGTTTCGATCTTTCAGTCTCTTTCCTGGCTGAATTTCTATCAGTTGTATTAATGGTTATCTTTTGAGACGTATGTATTTTTTTTGAAGAAAAGTCAACAAAACGCCTGCCCGGATCTGGACAGGCGTTTTAATCTTATTGATTTTGCAGGATTCTATATTTCTAGAATGTCAAGTATCTATGAAAATCAAAAGTTCGATAACTTCAGATTAGTTGTTGGAGTTTTCGGTCTGATCTTCAGATTCCATGCTTTCTTCAGCTGTAGTCGGAACTTCTTCTGTATTGGAATCGCTGTTTTCAGGCGTTCCATAATCGACATCAGCTCCGCCGTTTTCATCAGCTGCTGCGTCTTCTTCCTTGGCTTTATCAAGAGCTGCAGAATCATCTTCAGTGATTTTTGTTTCGTCTTCCTTAACAGTTTCGTCTTCTGCTGGGGTTGTGCATGCTGCAAGAGACAGAGCCATTGCACCTGCGGCAAATAGTTTAAATAATTTCATCTCACAATTCCTCCAAATGAAAAAAATATATTCAAATTAATTATAGTGAATTTGATTTTTTAATCCGGTCAGTTGCCCTCGAAATCTTCTTTATGTAAAGTGCTCAGTTCTTCAGGATCAATGTGATTGGACATAATCAGTCGATTCGCCTGAGCCATCATGGCTTTTTCAATGAGATTTCGCACCGTTCTCGCATTACCAAACGTACCATCGGATTGTTCAAGCAGATTTTCAACCTGATGCTCGAGCAGATCTAAAGCCTCTTTATCAATCGTATAATCCATCGCCCTTGCAAGATCAGAAGCAATCTGTCTGAGCTGCAAAGGTGAATAATTTTCGAATCGAATTCTTGTTCCAAAACGGCTAGCCAGCCCCGGGTTGGATAATAGAAAGTCATCCATTAAGGCTGGATAGCCAGCGGCAATCACCACCAGATCATCACGATGATCTTCCATGGCTTTCAATATGGTTTCGACAGCTTCCCGTCCAAAATCGTTGGGCGATTCTCGAATTAGGGAATAAGCTTCATCGATAAAGAGGATGCCGCCAAGTGCTTTCTGGATCATTTCCTGAGTTTTCTGAGCCGTTTGACCGATATAGCCGGCAACCAGCCCCGAGCGATCTGTTTCAATCAACTGACCTTTTTTCAGCAGACCCAGTTCTCGAAAAATTTTCGCAAGAAGCCTGGCTACGGTTGTTTTTCCGGTTCCTGGATTTCCATAAAAGATCATATGCCGGCTGATGACAGGATTTTTAAGTCCCAGCTCCTGGCGGATTTTTTGAATCAGTAAATAGTTGGCCAGGGAATGAACCTGTTCTTTGACACTTTCCAGACCCGTCATGCAATCGAGTTCCTTTAAAATCTCTGCGATCTGATCCGACATCTTTTTCATCTGGTTTTCGCCAAGATAATCCTTTGCGGCTGGAGTCTTTGCCGATATGGCTTCGTTTTGACTTTCCTTTGATTTTTCCTGTTTCTGCTGGCTCATTCCTCGATTCTCAAACTTTGGTTTGAGACCAGTATTCAGGTAATGGGCATTGTTTTTCTGAATTTTCTGCTTATTTAAATCATGAGTGTGATCTGAATCTTTTAAATTGTGAGAGGTCAGAGAAGACTGCAATGGATCTGCTTCATTTTGAGAATGTCCTTTCGATTCTCCCTTGTGATTTACTGATTTGGATTGACTGGATGAATCTTCTCTTTTGGAATCGGAAGCTTCAATATCTTGAGACATTTGATCCTGCAGGCTGGGATCAGCCTGATCGATTCGGTTTTCCTTTAGAAAATCGAATTTATACTTTCTTTCTGGGATTTTTGCAATCAGGGGCTTCAGCTTTTCAAGAGCCTGTTCATTCTCATTGGCTGCCTGTTCAAACAACAGGACGAGATTTTCAAAAGGAGAGTAGGACAGGTTGGGATTTTGTACTCGCATGCGGGATTCAGCCCATTCAAATTCTGGAGCGCTGATTTTTGCCGGCGGATTCTGATTGAGCTTTTTTGAAGCCATCTTGCGTAATTTGATTTTCTGGATGTGCTTTTCGGGAAAATCCTCATCGCGATACAGCAGCAGGGATTCGATTTCCTTAATGACTGGACTGTTTTCAGGATTGGCATCGAATGCGAATTCGAGAAGTTCATCGTTGAGAATGTTTTGAAGGTCAGCTGCTTCCCAGGCGGAAAGATAGCTGCAGACGCCATAGGCATCATATAGGAGGTCTTTGAAGTTGTTCTGGTTAAACATAATTTGTCTCCGGATTTTATGGTCAGGATTTACTGATAGGCTCGATCTATTGAAACCAGGTTTCTTATGAAAATCTAAAACGTCAGGGATTTTGGTTATCCGCATTGTTTTTTTTAAAATCATGGAGAGAACAGACCGAAGGGCATCGATGATTCACTTCTTCTTATTATGCCGGATTTGTGATCAGAAGAAACCATGGTGAATTATCGTAAAAATAACGGAAATCCCAGGTTCAGAATACGGAAATTTCGATATTTAGTCCATATCGTCTAAAGCGTATGAATGGGGATGCAAACGATTCCTATTTATAATGAGAGCAGATCTAAATCAATCAGAACTGTTTAAAATTTCATCTGATGGATTTGATTCAGGAGGATTATTGATATGTATTTACCAAATGTTGAGGAGTATGGAATGATATATACGATTGTTTCAATCGTATGGTATGTTCTGCTGGCTGCCGGATTATGGAAGACGTTTGAAAAGGCACATGAATCCGGATGGAAAGCCATTATTCCAATTTACAATTTTTACTTGTTGTTTAAGATTGCATGGCAGTCGAGAATGTTCTGGCTGTGGCTTGCATTCAGTGTTGGCAGTGTTTTGTTGAGCGTTTATTCGACCAGTATGCTGATGTATTATATCGCTATCGCACTCTCTATTGTCGCAAGCATTATGTTAGCTGTTTTGTGGTATAACGTTTCTCTGGCTTATGGGCACGGATTTGGATACTTTCTCGGTCTTTACCTGCTCAATCCGATCTTCATTATGATTTTAGGATTTGGAAGCAGCCGTTTTATTGGAAACCGTTATGAAGGAAGCGGAATTTAAACCTGTTGACTTTTTGATTTAAGATTTGATCAGGACTCAATCTCACACGGATCTGAAATCCTGATTTTAAAATTTAGCCAATAACCAAATTTGAGTCCAGACAGTGGATATCCACTGTCTGGACTCTTCTGTTTGATTGCTAAGTCGATATGAGATAGAGCAAAAAGATTACAATCCTGCTAAAAGAACTAAATCCATCTTTTGATCTTTGAAATATTTGAATTCGGTATAATGCTTCTGATGAAAACGAGAGAAATATCAAGAGGAGCATTGCTTTGCGCTCTTTATGGCGTTCTGCTTGAGATCAATAACCTGACCTCTTTATCCATAGAAAGTCTGCTGCCAGTCCTTTTTGGACTTCCAATCATGGTCTGTGCCCTGACTTCAAATCAGAAAGTCGTTCAGGCAGTCCTCTATTCCATGATGGTTCTGACCTTTTTACTCTCCGGAATGACCACCTGGTTATATGCGATTGGAATCCTGATCAGCGCCTATGTGCTTTGTCTGCCGTTTATAAGGACTAAGAAATCTTCTAAAAATCAAACCGGGAGTCAGGTTTTATTCAACCGTCATCAATCATCGACCGTATATTGTATCGATCAGAACTTTGGCTGGTGTCTGATCGTGCAAGTCGGATGCGTCTTTTTAAGCATGACACTGTTTGCAGGACTGTTTGGTTATTCAGCCACTCAGGATCAGGCTTTGTTTTCTTTGCTTCAGGGGATTATTTCTCCAACGGCAATACTGTTTCTGATTTCGTTTATCGCAGGCCTTTTGCAGGCAGTCCTGCTGGATTTACTGCTGCAGGTTATTCTGATGCTGATGTACCATGGAAAAGTCAGGGTGAAGATTCCGCTGAGCCGTCCGATTCGGTCAATCCCAATGGTTCTTGTCTTATCACTTTCAGGGGTGGTTTTATTGATGAATGCCCCTGTGCTAAAATGGACTATGATTTGCAAAGATGTTCTTTTGATCATCAGCATCACTATATTGATCTGGCTGGATATATTAGGAACCATATCTTTGCTGCATCATGAACAGGCTAAGAGTAAAAACAGGCCATGGCTCAGAATTGCCATTGTTTTAAGCGCCTATATCCCTCCAATCTGTCTGATTCCAATCGGATACGGAATGAAAGCCTGTCTTACATCGAAGTCAGAGACTTCAAGAGGATATATGAAATGAAAAAATTCCAGAAATGGAGAAAGATACTGATTGGAACAGAAGTGTTCAGTTTTTTACTGATTGTCATCTTTCTGTTCTTTTCTAAGTTCTGGGGGGCACTTGGCCTTTTTGCATTCCAGGTTGTCTATACTCTGCTGTTTTTAAGCTTCTGGCAGGCCATTAAGCATAAGGGAATTCAGATGGACGTTGAGATCTCCAGAGTGCTGGGTAAAGATGCCAAATATGCTCTGAATTTTGGAGATGTGGGAATCATTACCTATAATAATGAATACGTCTGTACCTGGTGTTCGGATTATTTTAAGGAACATGATATCGATCTGCTCAATAAGAAACTGACCAGCTGGATCGAGAATATGCGTTCCCTGTTTGAAGATGAAGCCGACTCCATCATCGGGGTTTCCAACAATCAGGTATATGAAATTGAAAAACGTCCCGATTCACAGATTTTGTATGTTCGAAATATTACAGAAATTACAAATCTGAAAAAGGAACTGTCTTTGCGCGAAACGGTTGTCGGAATTCTGACTCTCGATAATTATTCAGAATATCAGTCCTATGAAAACGAAGAAATGCTCAACGAAATCAATGCCAATCTTCGGGGAGCATTAATCAGCTGGACCAAGCAGTATGGGATGTTCTTAAGAAAGCTGAGAGGAGATCGATTCCTCGTTATTTTAAATAAGACGATTCTGGATGATATTCGAAAGAACAATTTCAGTATTTTACAGACGATCAAGGACAAAGCCGACCGTATGGATGTTTCAATCACCCTGTCGATGGTCTTTGCCTATGGAACGCAGAATTTTCTTGAACTCGATACCATGCTCAATGATCTGCTTGAAATCGTTGACTCCAGGGGCGGCGATCAGGCAGCTATTAAGAAATATGGCTCTCCTGCAGAATTTATTGGGGGCAGTTCAGAAAAGACTTCGGCAAGAAGCAAGGTCCGGGTTCGCATCATGGCTGAATCGATAGAAGATCTGATGAAGGATTCCGGCAAAGTCTTTGTGTTGGGTCATGTCAATACGGATTATGACTGTATGGGAAGCGCATTGGCCATTTCAGCCTGGGCTAAAAGCCTTCATCACGAACCATATATTGTACTCAAGGATGTTCCCAGAGATCATCAGCTTCAGGAAACCATGGATCACTACAACAAGGCTCTTGTTGAAAGACACAATATAGTAACTGAAGAAGAAGCATTGCGCTTGTTCAATCCGCAAAAGGACTTGCTGATCATGACCGATCATGGAAATCCTTCAATTTCAAGCGGACGTGAACTTCTGGCACTTCAGGGCCGCAAGGTCGTAGTCATCGACCATCACCGCCGGTCGGAAGATTTCGTCGATTCACCGGTTATTGCCTATGTTGAATCTTCTGCCAGCTCGGTTGCTGAGCTGGTCAGTGAATTGCTCAGCGCAAGTTCATCAACGATTCCTATTTATGAAGCGGAAGCGACTCTGATGTATTTAGGACTGCTGGTTGATACCAACCGTTTTAAATCACATACTTCAGAGCGCACCTTCCAGGCTGCGGCCACTCTGGCTTCCTGGGGAGCCAATACAGCGGATGCAGAAAAGGAACTTCTTGAAGACTATGACTCCTTTGCTCAGAAAAATGAAATTATTTCTCAGGCGAAAGTGTTCATGCACAAATTCCTGATCGCGGTAACGGATCAGCCAGTCAGCCGAACTTTGTTAGCTCAGACCAGCGAGGCGCTTTTGAAGATTAAAGGCTGCCAGGCTGCGTTTACAATTGGTGTCAATGAAGTCAATAAAGCCTCAGCCATCAGTGCGAGAAGCGATGGCAGTTATAATGTTCAGAAAATCATGGAAAAACTCGGCGGAGGCGGCCACTTTGCCGCAGCTGCCTACGAAACAGAAGATTTAAATGTTTATCAGCTTGAAGACAGGCTGAAGCAGGCATTGAAGGAAGAGGAGGAAAAAGAATCATGAAAGTCATACTGCTTGAAGATGTAAGAAATGTCGGCAAGAAAGATGAAGTCAAAGAAGTTGCCGATGGTTATGGCAGAAATTTTCTGATTAAGAAAGGCTTAGCCGTAGCCTTTAACAAAGAAAACGAAAAAGCCCTGGCGCAAAGAAAGGCTCAGGAAGCAGCCGACCGCGCTGAAATGAAAAAAGAAGCAGAAGAAACCGCAAAAAAACTTGAGAGCCTGACTCTTGAATTTACTCTGAATACAGGAAAACAGGGAAATACCTTTGGACAGATCTCTTCAAAACAGATCGCCGCAGCTTTGGAAAAGCAGGGGATTCATGTTGAAAAAAGAAAGATTATCATGGATACTCCGGTAGATTCTCTGGGAACTACCAAGGTCAAAGTCGATCTGTACAAAAACGAAGTCATTGGAACCATTAACGTCCACGTTTCAGCGAAAGGAGCCTGATTCTTCTCATGGCTCTTGAGCTGCCAAATTCCGCAAGGATCGAACAGTCACTGCTTGGTTCCCTGATGGTTTATCCACAGGCCTACAGATCCTGTACCGATCAGGATTTAAGTCCGGAGGAATTTTTTGCTCCAGGACATCAGAAGATCTACAGCGCGATTATGGATCTTGCTGAAAGCGGCCATCCAACCGATCTCAACAGTATCCACCAGCGCTTATATGATAAAGGAGAGTTAGAAGCGGCCGGAGGCCTGAACTATCTTTTGTCATTAATGGATGGAGCCATCAGCAATGCAAGCGTTCCATCATATATCGAAACAATTAAGAATAAAGCTCAGTTGAGAGCGTTGATAGAAGCTTCAGAAAAGATTTCCATGGAAGCCAGTGCCAGTTCTGATGAAATCGACTCCATTTTAGATCATGCGGAACGTTCGATTATGGATGTGACCCGCCATCGAAGAGGAGCGGAATTTGAAAGCTCACAAATGATTATCGAAAGAGTTCTTGAAGAAATTCGATCACTCAGAGATACCAAGGGAGTAACAGGCATAAAGACTGGCTATTACAGCCTTGACAATATGACCAATGGTCTGCAGCGAGGAGACCTGATCATTCTTGCAGCAAGACCTGCCATGGGAAAATCGGCATTCGCGTTAAACGTGGCTAATGAGGTCGCTAAGCGAAATCCGGGATGCATCGCTATATTTTCACTGGAAATGCCTTCGGATTCATTGATCAAACGTCTGATTTCTTCTGAAAGTCTCATTCAATCGGATAAGCTTCGAAGTGGAAAAATCGATAATGAAGAGATGAGCAAACTTTACGAAGCGGGAAACCGTCTGGCTGAACGAAATATATTTATCGATGATACAAGCTCAATTCGAGTCTCGCAGATCTTTTCAAAGTGCCGCAAGCTCAAAAGTGAATTTGATACGATTTCACTCATTGTTATTGACTATCTTCAGCTGATCAGCGGAAATGGCCGGTCCGACTCCAGACAGCAGGAAGTTTCGGAAATCTCTCGAAATCTGAAAATACTGGCTAAGGAAATGGATTGTCCGGTCATTGCTTTATCCCAGTTATCCCGTAAAGTTGAAGAACGAACCGATCATGAGCCGATGCTTTCGGACCTAAGAGAGTCCGGATCAATTGAGCAGGATGCTGATATCGTTATGTTTTTGTATCGGGCTGCCTACTATGAAAAGCATGAACATGCCCAAGAAGATCGTGAAGAAGAAGTTGTATCTGTCAATCTGGCAAAACACCGAAACGGAGCGATCGGTAAAGTTGAGCTGGCTTTTCGAAAATCCGTATCCAAATTTCTGAATATTGATCAATCCGGAATTGGTGGGGATGATGTATATGCCGCTTGATCATGGTCTTCTCCTTTATGAAGTCAAAAATCGCAAATAGGTAGAGAAGAACGACAGGGGATCTACAATTTGTCGGAGAAAAAGATTACAGAATATCGTTTAAATACTCCCTCAAATATTCATCATCAAAATTTGACAGCGTTCATTCGTCAAGTATCATTATTTCTCCCTGAAACATTTATTCACGTTCTATCAGCTGCGTCTCATATACTTACAAACCGCATGTTAAGAGTAGAAATGACAAAATCAAAAAAACTATCAGGCATGCAGGCAATTTGTTCTTGTTTATTGGTCAAGGAAATGAACTCGAAACTGTAAACGCCCTCCCTTCATTTTTGAAGAGAGGGCGTTTTTCTGGCGTGTCGGGTATGACAGGTAACATCCTGGTGATCCGGTACTGACTCGGCTCGCTCTACTCGATTGGTGTTTTCACAATCCATAGACCAGTTCAGTATCTGATGTTTTATTTTGAATAACTTTGTTTGAGAGTGCCAAGCAAACCATTGGCAAAGAAGCCTCCATAATCGAGAAAAGGGAATGAATGCAGCTCTTCTCGAATTTGAATTCCATGTCTTTCTAAAAGCTTCTTAAACTCTTTCATCTGTTCGTCCGAAAATTTCAAAATATATAAATGTCTATCGGTGGATTTATAATCAATATAACAACTGATAAAAATCAACTTTGATTTCAAGAATACGTGAATATTTTGGAAAGATAGGATATCAATTCCGTTAATCAAAATTTCCTCGTCAGAAAGTTGAATATTACAATTTTGACTGTTAAGGATGATTTGAGCAGACGCTAGCTTCTCGCATTGTATGAGAAGAGTCTTGAAAAGTACAATGGCTTTTGGGACTACAACCAATCCACACAAAAGCCATAATAATGCAATTAGAAGTCTAACTAAAAGACTAACACCAAGTAGATAGATTGCGGATCTCAGTAAGAAAATGTAGCGAACAATTATATACACAGAGTTCAGAAATAATAAATAGCTAATCCATTTAATGACATTTAGCGCCTTAATCTGTTTTTCAAGTCCGTACTTAGTCGAAAAATAACAGTTTCCTTATCCGATTTTGATATCTTCTTCAGATAGGTGTTCGGAGTCAAGTTATTTATTAACATTTTGGGCAACCAAACAATTAACAGTTTGGGTAATGAATTGGGGGAATAGAGAGGGGTCAGGTATTGGCTGCTATAGTTAATACCTGACCCCTCTCTATTCCCCCAATTTGCACTCGCGCGGGCGCCTGGGGGGAGGCCGGACTGTTTAGTCCTCTCGAAATTCAAATTGCTTATCTTTCAGACGATAGGAATCCCCTACAATTTT
>NZ_MPJW01000065.1 GCF_001945525.1 Ileibacterium valens | reverse complement strand
TGACGCCAAGATGCAGTGTCTGAAGACAGGAAGAAAAACCCAATCTTTCGAATATCTTCAGAGCAGATCAAATCAACAAAGAAAGGAAAAGCTCGCAAAGATCAAAATGAGTCTGTAAAAGAAAAAATCAAATCCATTCATAGAAGACAGAGCAATGGATTTGATATGTACCGCAGGCCGTGCGGGAATTTAAGCGCCTGAAGAACTATACCCCCGGTTCCGGATCTTCTGATCTGTCAGACCGGAGTTCGTCGTTTCCTCTCGGACGAAAGGGGAATAAAACATTATCTAGTATTTTCTAACGTGAACAGCAGAAATTATCAGATACATGCGAGCAGAAAGAATGTTAGAAGTAGGAACACCAGCACCAGATTTTACACTGCAGGATCAGAATGGAAATGAAGTATCACTCCATGATTTCAAAGGTAAAAAAGTAATTTTATATTTTTATCCCAAAGATAATACGGCTGGATGTACAAAGCAGGCTTGCGCTTATCGTGATCTTTATCCGCAAATTTCACAACATGGAGCGGTAGTTCTTGGAATAAGCAAAGACACTGTGCGATCACATAAAAAATTTGAAGAAAAATTTGAACTTCCATTTACCTTACTGGCCGATCCCGATCGAGGTGTTTTAAATGCCTATGAAGTACAGAAGGAAAAAACAATGTACGGAAAAAAAGTAATGGGAACAGTGCGTACGACGTATTTAATTGATGAAAATGGAATAATTCAGGATGCTCAAGAAAAGGTACGTCCTGAAGAAGACCCCCAGACCTGGTTAGAAAAAATTCAGAAACAGGAAAATCAATAAAGCATTTCTGATTTTGTTAAACTGGTCAAAATTTGGTTTAGGACAATTTATTATTACTAAAAGGTGAAAGGTAAAAGCTATATGGTTTCTTTCACCTTTTTAATTTCAGCCTGAATAGGCAGTTAATCCGGATATATTGATCAGAGTGAGTCTGTTGGTTGAAATTAACTGTTTGGACAACATCTTGCAAACTGAATTAATCTCTGATAATCGTCTCTTAGATAAAAATACAATGATGTAATTGGATGGACGAATTTCCTGTGCCTGTCCATATGGCTGTATGCTAAAATTAAAGTAACATTTACTTTAAATAAGTTAGTTTTGTGGAGGAAAATACAATGATTAAACGAATTGGAATCCTGACTTCTGGCGGTGATTCTCCTGGGATGAATGCAGCCATTCGCGCTGTAACCAAAGTAGGTTTGAATTCAGGATTAGAAGTATTTGGTATTTATAACGGGTATAAAGGAATGGTTGAAGGTTATATTGAGCCACTGACCCGTGAATCCATTGGTGAGATTGTTACTCGTGGAGGAACTATTCTTGGTTCTGCCCGTCTTCCGGAATTTAAAGATATTGAAGTGCGTGAAAAAGCCATTCGCCAGCTTCGTAAGCGCGGCATTGAAGCGGTTGTCGTGATCGGTGGAGATGGTTCTTATCGCGGCGCTCTTGAACTGACTCATATGGGAATTAACTGTATTGGACTTCCGGGAACAATCGATAACGATATCACCTGTACGGATTATACGATTGGTTTCCAGACTGCACTTGAAACCATCGTTGATGCGGTCGATAAACTGCGCGATACTTCAAATTCTCATCATCGCTGCTCGATTGTTGAGGTTATGGGTAACCGCTGCGGTGATCTGGCATTATGGGCTGGTGTAGCCTGTGGTGCAGATATTGTCGTGACCAGTGACACCGGCTTTGATGAGCAGGATATTCTCGATCGTCTGCGTGATCTCGATATGATCAAAAAGAAAAAACACGCCATTGTGATCATTTCTGAAAAGATTACAGATGTTCATCAGTTTGCTAAGAAAGTCACTCTGAATACCGGATTCTCTGGACGTGCGACTGTTCTGGGGCATATTCAGCGTGGTGGCTCACCCTGCCCATTCGATCGTATGCTTGCCAGTCAGATGGGTGAAAAAGCGGTGGATCTGCTGATGCAGGGAATTGGCGGCCAATGTGTTGCCATTCGTCAGAACAAGATCGTCTCTTATCCGATTGAAAAAGCCTTAGTGATGCCGAGTGAAAGCAAAAAACCGCTTACAAACTTATTCGAGCGTTTGAGCTAGTTTTGATCACTCCAATTGTCTATTATTAGACTGATTAAGAAGGTTTCCGCATATGTGGATTAAACCGGAAAAGGATTAAGGAATTGTATGGATAAAAAAACAAAAGTTGTATGTACGATTGGTCCCGTTTCCGAAAACAAGGAAATGATGACTAAACTTGTCGAAGAAGGCATGAATGTTGCTCGTTTGAATTTTTCTCATGGAGACTATGAAGAACATGGAAACCGAATGAAGCTGATTCGTGAAGTTTCCAAAGAACTGAAAAAACCGATCGGTATTCTGCTTGACACCAAAGGTCCAGAAATCCGTTTGGGTGATTTCCAGGACGGCGGTGTTCAGCTAGATAAAGGCGACGTAGTCACTGTTGTGAATGATCCAAAACTGCTTGGAACGAAAGAACGTTTTGCTCTGACGGTTCCAGAAGTATTCAATGACGTAACAAAAGGTGATTATATCCTGATGGATGATGGTAAGCTGCGTATTGATATTACTGAAGTAACTCCTGGAAAAGAGTTCAAAGGTGTGGTTGCCAACCCCCACTTTCTGAAATCAAGAAAAGGATGCAACCTGCCAGGGATTATTCTTTCGATGCCTTTCGTTTCTGAAAAGGACGAGGCCGATCTGCGTTTTGGAGCTAAGAATGATGTTGACTTTATCGCTCTTTCCTTTGTTAGACGTAAAGAAGACGTACTAGCCGTTCGCGATATTTTAATCTCGGAAGGCAAGGATGACATTCAGATTATCGCAAAGATTGAAAACCAGGAAGGTTTCGATAACTTAAGAGATATTCTTGAAGTGGCTGATGGAATCATGGTTGCCCGTGGTGACCTTGGTGTAAACGTATCTCTTGAATATGTACCTATCTATCAGAAACAGATGATTAAAGTGGCTAATGAAATGGGTAAACCAGTTATCACGGCTACTCATATGCTTGAAAGCATGCAGGGTAACCCAAGACCTACTCGTGCTGAAGCCTCTGACGTTGCCAACGCAATCATGGATGGTACAGATGCTGTAATGACTTCTGCAGAAACTGCTGCCGGAAGCTATCCAGCAGAAGCTGTTCATACTTTCACAAAGATTGCTGATGCGATCGAACCAATGATCGATTACAAGCATTCTTTACAGGAAGGTATTGCATCTTCCAAGAGAACCATGTCTGACTCCATCGCTATTTCTGCAGCAGAAACTGCACTGGCTATGGACATCAAAGCAATTATTGCATTCACTCAGTCTGGTTCTACTGCACAGCGTCTGGCTAAATTCAGACCTTGCGTACCAATCATCGCAGTATGCTTTGATGGTAAAACTCAGCGTTCTCTTCTGACAACATTTGGTGTAATGCCTGTTGTTACTGATGTTCAGAACACTCAGCAAAACGATGTTCAGCTTGCCCGCAACATCGCTCTGAAGAATGGTCTGCATCGTGGAGACAACATTATTGTTGTCGCTGGATATCCTGTAGGTACCGGCGCTACCAACATGCTGAAAATTGTTACTGTTTAATCATTAACTGAATAAAAAAAGGAATCCACGCGATTCCTTTTTTACTTTTATAAGCGAAATCATAAATGAAAATCCCGATGCAGAATATTTGGTTTCTGCATCGGGTTTTTGTCATATATCTTTATGTGTTGATGAGTCACCTTATTCAACAGCTTTCAGCGATTCAACCATTTCGATTTTTCTGAGTTTAAACTTCATAATCCAGTTGACCAGGAAGGCAAACACCATGGTTAATGCCAGCGAGATTAAATACGATTTTCCAAGGATGACTCGCCCAAATCGAATATCATCCAGTTCTGCTAAGGACATGATCATCGAATGAAGGACAATTCCGAGGAAAAGACCGACGATTGAACCGATCAGTGCCAACAGAATGGACTCTCGATTGACATAGGCATTCACTTCCCGTTCAGTAAAGCCAAGAACCTTGATAGTGGCAATTTCTCTTTGACGCTCAGAAATATTCACGTTTGAGAGATTATATAAAACGACGAAGGCTAACAGGCCTGCGGAGATAACCAGTACAATCACAACCAGTTCGATCGCTGAGATCATATTCTGGAAGTTAGCGATCAGAGCGCTGTAGAATTCAACGCTGTTTACACCGTCTAAATCCATCAGCTGTCTGCCCATTTCAGTTTCCAGTTCTTCATCCGTACTATCATTGATCAAAAGCAAGGACTGATTTGGCTTTTCATCAATACCCCAGGTTTCATAAAGATCTTTTGTCACATAAATCTGATGATTAACATACTGATCAAAAATACCAGCAACTTTTGTCTGAATGATCTGATGGTCTGTCGTCTCAAATTCGATTGTATCTCCCACGCCCGCATTCAGTTTTTCAGCGGTCTTGATGGCGATAAAGACCCCGTCATCATTGAGTTTCATATCTTCCGAAGAACCATTCATCGGGATAAAAGTCATGAATTTTTTCAATGCTTGCGGATCTTCAATGATATTGACCGAAGCACTCATATCCTTGTGATCAAAAGATATGCTGACTGGTAAGATTTCAGTTTCGAGGACTTCCGTAACTCCATCAATTTTACTAACCTGTTCAGGCAGATCGGGATTTTCTTCCAGATCAATCAGAACAGAGGCATCGTAATGATAGATATCCTGGAACTGTCTGCTGATAATTGAAGAGATCGAATCATTGAGTCCAAAGCCTGCCACAAGCAGGGCTGAGCATCCGGCGATTCCAATCACAGTCATGAAGAATCTCTTCTTGTATCTGAAGAGATTTCGCAAAGTAACCTTCTGCATGAAACTTAGACGTTTCCAGATAATAGGAATTCTTTCCAGCAGGATTTTCTTTCCGGCTTTTGCGGCTTTTGGGCGCATCAATGCAGATGGAACTTCCATCAATTCCTTGTAAATTGAATAGAAGGTCGCTGCCAAAACAATGGCAGTCACTGAGAGGGAAGCACCGAGCATCAGTGAAGGCTGGAAGACAAACTGGATGGATTCCAGATTATACATCGTATTCCATGCAAAGAAGATCACAGAAGGGAAGATGAACAATCCAAGACTCAGACCCAAGATGCATCCTGCAATGGAAGCCAGACCTGCATAAGCCAGATATTTAAATGCGATTTGAAATTTGGAATAACCGAGCGATTTGAGGGTTCCAATATCGCTTCTTTGTTCATCAACCATTCGGGTCATTGTGGTCATGCAGACCAGAGCAGCGACTAAATAAAAGAACAATGGGAAAACGGTAGCAATTCTTTCCATTCGTTCAGCGGCAGATTGATAATCTCGATAGGAATAATGAGAGTTTCGATCAAGGACAATCCATTCTCCCTTGATGTCATCAATTTTATCCTGAGCATCCTGAATTTGCTGATCTGCTTTTTTCTTTTCTTCCTGGAACTTTCGTTCATTGTCTAGAAGTTCACGAAGTCCGCTTTCATAGTCCTGCTGACCAGTAGAAAGTTCGGCTTTGGTATCGGCAAGCTGTTTTTTTCCTTCAGAGATCTGATTCTGGGCAGATACTAAAGTGTCATAAGCTGCTGGAAGTTTAGCCATTCCATCAAGCTGCTTTTTCAAAGCCTGTAATTGAGCAAGCTGAGATTCAAGCCCTTTAATCTGATCGATTCCGGCCTGAACCTGCTGCTTTTTCGTTTCAATCTCTGTTTCGCTTCCAGCCTGTGAAACAATCGCCTGATATTGAGTGTCCAACACCGCAAGAGCCTGACTGATATCAGGAACCTGAATCGGATCAACCGTGGCTGGCAGATCTGGCTTTTCTGGATTTTCAGGGGTATCTGGATTTTCAGGAGTTTCAGGATTTTGAGGTGTATCTGACAATTCAGGGGTTTGCGGATCAGAAACGTCAGTTGAAGGCTTTGCTGGTACAGTTTCTGAACTTGTGTCGTTATCTGTTGGAATATTATCACCAGGTGCTGGATTAGGAGAGGGTTCTGGCGCTGGATCCGGTAATGGTGCAGGTAAAGTAGGCGTTATTTCAGTCCATTTGAGTTCAACATTCAAGGATTGAATGATCTGCTTTTCCTGTTCAATCAGTTCATTTAATTTCGCTTCAAGAGCTGGAATCATCGGATTCTGAGGAGAAACCATCTTCAACTGCAAAATCTGAGTTGCCAGCTGATGAATTCCATCATTTAAGGAAACCAGACCTGATTTTGCCTGATTGATCTGTAAGAGCCCAGCCTGAGCCTGATTCAGAGAATTCAGAGCACCTTCAAGCTCTGGCAATTTGTTTTGAGCCTGCTGAATCTGACTGATTCCATCATTGACAAAAGCCAGTCCGTCTTCAGCTTTTTTCTTATTGGAATAGTAGGACTGCCATCCACTTGCCAGTTCACTTTCAGATGAGGCCAGTTTATCTTCATTTTTTGAGATTTCGGCAAGTCCTTCCTGAATCCTGGATGCGGCTTCTTCAAGCTGGGCATGACCAGCCTCAATCTGAGACTGTGCATCATCCAGTTCCTTCTGAGCTTTTCTTTTTTCCAGATCCAGCTCATCCTGAAGTTCGGCTTTGTATTTGGCAATCTGTGAGATGGCCAGTGTGTCAACCTCTTTGGTTACAGGTTCAACCACGTCAAAGTATTCATCGGAATAAGAATTCAGTGCCTGAGATTCAGTAACCAGCAGATCCGCTTCAGTATAGTAGTCGGCCTTTATTACATCCTGATTGACATAAATAAAGGTATCTACATTGCCTGATCCAATTGAGGAAGTTCCTTTTTCATACGATAAATAATTTGGATTGTAGGCTTTGCCGACAATCTTGAAGCTGTCTTTTTTCAGAGTATCTGTTATTGGATCTTCATTTCCGGATTCGAGTTTGATCGTGTCACCGATCTTGAAAGAACCAAACAGTTCGTTGTTCACTGAGTCCGCTTCGATTACACACTCGTCTTCTTTTTCAGGCATTCTTCCTTCCATCAGTCTTGGAAGGTTCAATTTTTGATCCGGACTCCATGAAATCAGCTTTACAACCAGTTCGCGCTGATTCTGATAGGTCAGATAGTCGGAAGAAAAAACGCCCTGAACTTCCTGAACGCCTTTGAGCTTTTTTAAGGCATCAAGATCATCCTGACGGATTCCAAAAGTGGAATAAATCTGAATATCCTGAACAGAATAATCATCAAAATGTTTGTCGGCAGTATGCTTCATATCAGGAGCGGAAGCTTTGATTCCTGCAAAGAACGCAACCCCTAAGGCTACGATCAGAGTAATCGATAAGAATCGGCCAAACGACTTTCTGATTTCAATCAGAATATCTTTGAATAATATTTTTGGCATCAGTACTCGATCCGATCTACATCCATAGGTTCTGGATTGGTTTCAATGCTTTCGATTTTTCCTGATTTCACTTTAATGACCTTATCTCCAATTGGAGTCAGCGCCAGGTTGTGAGTGATGACGATGACAGTGGTCTTTTCCTTGCGGCAGATATCCTGTAAAACTTTTAAAACCTGTTTACCGGTTTTATAGTCTAAAGCTCCTGTCGGCTCATCGCATAACAGCAATTTCGGATTCTTGGCGATTGCACGGGCAATAGCCACTCTTTGTTGTTCGCCGCCGGAAAGCTGTGATGGAAAGTTCTGTTTTCGATCACTTAATCCAACCGCGTCAATCACTTCATCGAGATTTTTAGGTTTTTTCGAAATCTGGGTAGCCAGTTCCAGGTTTTCACGAAGGGTGAGATTTTGAATCAGGTTATAAAACTGAAAGACAAAGCCTACATCATCTCTTCGGTATTGAGTCATCTGCTTGTCGTTATAACTGCTGATTTCTTTTCCATCGACTGTAATTGTTCCATCTGTTACGGTATCCATGCCGCCAAGAAGATTCAGTATGGTGGATTTTCCGGCTCCTGAGGCGCCGGCGATAATAACGAATTCTCCCTGTTCAATGTCAAAAGAAACACCATCCAGAGCGTTGATTTCCACTTCGCCCATTTTGTATGTCTTTTTAACATCTTCAAAGGATATAAAGCTCATATCTGCACATCCTTTCTTTAGATCAAAGAAGTTAATTTGATTATATAAACTCTTAGCAGAAGCTGATTTTGAATGAATTCAAAATTAATTTTATTACAGTCTGCCAAAACCATCAGAAATTAAAGATAGAATCTGGATTAATTCAATTTCTCAGAAAAAAGATGATCAGTTCTGTTCAGTTCAGAATGGTTCATTTCAATTATAGATGAAGAAAAATTTCAGAATAGAAATATGGAAAAATTGTTTCATTTGACAATGATTATCCAAGAACCGCTAAGAGGACGCTGCCGGTTGAAATCGTTTTCGAAAGTTTATCCTGCAATTGAAAGTGATGTGAAATTCTACGCGAATCACTCGGTGCTCATTATGGAGATGACCTCTTTACGGTGATACCATAAAATCGGATATGGACAACCGCAGAATGCGGTTTTGGAAAGTGAGATAACATGAAAGCTAAAGTATTAACCGATTCCGGGTCTGGATTGAGTGCAAAACAGGCCAGCGATCTGGGCATCGCCTTTCTGCCCCTTCAGGTAACCGTTGATAACCAGCAGTATCTCGATGGAATTAATCTGGATATTCCGGAACTTTATAAAATGCTTGATGAAGGAAAAATGCCTTCAACCAGCCAACCCCCGCTTCTGATGCAGGAAGAACTTTTTGAAGATCTTCAAAAAGATGGATATACGGATCTGATTCTGATCAATCTTTCAAATGGACTTTCAGGAACCAATGCAACATTACAGGCGACTGCAGCCCGCCTGGGACTGAATGTTCATACTCTTGATATTTATTCCACACTGTATATGCAAAAATATATGGTTCTTGCCGCCAATCAGCTATTGCAGGCCGGAAAGGAACCAGAAGAAATCATTGAAATTCTTAAAAAAGCCGTCGATGATTCCAACGGGTATCTGATTGTAGAAGATCTTGATCATCTAGCTGCCGGCGGCAGACTGACACCACTTGCTGCTAAACTTGGCGGTATGCTCAAAATCAAACCAATTCTGAAAGTGGGTAAAGAAACAGAAGGCAAGGTCGACGCCTGGGAAAAAGTACGTACCTTTAATAAAGCTGTAAAAAAAGCAGCTGAGAAGATTGCCTCAGAAGTGAAGGACGATGTCGACAATTATGAATTCTTCATGCTCAATGGTGAAAATGAAGAAGGAACTGAAGCGGGTAAACAGGCCCTGATCGATGCCCTTGGAAAGGACGTTGTAATCCATACAGATCCTATGTATGCCGTGATTGCCTGTCATACCGGACTTGGATCTGTCGGATTCCAGTATGCTCCAAAGATCGAAGGAGTAAATATTTAATGAAAATTGCATTTGTAACGGACAGCGGAAGCGGTATCTCTCCGGAATTCTGGAAAGAAAACGGAATTTATTCTTTGCCTCTTCAGCTGAGCTCCGGGGCTGAAACCTTCCAGGAAAACGAAACGATTTCTCATGAGGATGTCATCAGCCGTTTAAAAAATGACGAAGTATTAAAGACTTCCATGCCGGCCTATGGACGGATTCAGGATCTGTTCGATACGCTGAAGGCACAGGGATATGAAGGCGTATTCGCAGTACCTATCTGCAAAGGACTTTCGGGAACTCTTGATGCCATGGAGTCCTGTGCCAATCAGGCTGGTCTGGTATTTTATGGATTTGATTGCTATTCAACAGCAGTCCTTCAGGCTCACTGTATTCTTGAAGCAAAAAAAATGTATGAAGCCGGAGATTCGATTGAAACCATTCTGGCAAAGCTTGAAAAGATTGCGAAAAGTGCAGATACCATTCTGCTTTGCAGCGATCTTCAGCACATGAAACGCGGAGGCCGTCTGACGCCAATGGCAGCTGCCTTAGGCGGTCTGCTTAAAATTAAGCCGATCTTGCATGATAATATCGAAACCGATGGTAAGGTTGATGTTCTTGATAAGGTGCGCACGATGTCGAGAGCTCAGGATCGGGTCATCGATCGGTTAAAGAAGATTGGTGTGACTCCTGAATATGACATTACTGTGGCTCATGTGGATGCCCTGGAAGAAGCAGAAGCCTATGCCAAAAAAATCTCTGCTGCTTTAGGCGGAGCCAAAATCAGGATCATTGATCTGGTCAGTGCCGTCAGTGCCCATACGGGTCTTGGATGCCTTGCCGTTCAGGTATTTGATGCCCAGAATGAACCAGTAACCGTTTATGACAAACAGACGCAGATGACTATTGGAGAATAGTTCGTCTAAATGAAATAAAATCCTGCAAAAAAAGATTTCAGTTTTGGTCTTTGATTTGGAAACGATAGATCCAAACAGCCGAAATCTGATAAGAACAGAAAAGAAAAAGCGAAGAATGCCGAAATTTAATTGGCTTCTTCGCTTTTGTTTTGGCTGTGTTTTCCTTTGATAAGCTCCTGGCTTTAATAAGCATTGAGAATTTTTCTGGCCTGCATAATGGATTCATCGCTTGGAGCTTCAACTCCTTCGAGAGGATATTCCATATTCAGGTTTTTCCATTTATAAGCTCCCATGGAATGGTAGGGAAGGACTTCAACCCGTTCGATATTCTCCAATGATTCTAAAAATTCATTCAGTGCAAAAAGATCGTCTGGATCATCCGTAATTCCCGGAACGAGAACATGTCGAATCCATACAGGCTTGTAGATTTCATTTAAGTAGGAAGCCAGATCAAGAATGTTTTCGTTTGGATGAGAAGTCAGCAATTTATGTTTATTGGAATTGATGTGTTTGATATCGAGTAAAACCAGATCACAGACATTCATCAGACGATCAAATTTTTTTATAAATTCAGGTGAACGGTTAAATGGCTGACCTGAAGTGTCCAGGGCAGTATGGATTCCTTTTTTCTTGGCCTTTTCAAACAAGTCGATAACAAAATCCATCTGAAGCAGCGGTTCTCCGCCGGAAACAGTGATTCCTCCATTCTTTTTCCAATAGGATTTATAGCGCAAAGCCTTTTTTAAAACTTCGTCGGCACTTTGGTCGGGCGAAAGGATTTTCCAGGTATCTGCATTGTGACAATATTTGCAGCGCATCTGACATCCCTGTAAAAAGATGACGTACCGAACACCGGGACCATCCACAGAACCAAAGGTTTCAATGGAGTGAACCGCTCCTAATTTTGTGTTTTCGGACATGATAATGACCTCATTTCTAAATCTGAGAACAGATAGAAGAAAGAAAAAGAAGACAGTGAATCCGCTGTCTTCTTTCGTTCTTAAGTAAAAAGGACTGATATTTAAACGGTTTAGAGGGCACCATGACAGGTTCTGGAGATGACATCCATCTGCTGTTCACGAGTCAGGTCGATGAACTTAACGGCATAACCGGATACGCGAATGGTAAAGTTGGCGTATTCTTCTTTTTCCGGGTGTTCCATGGCATCATAAAGCTTTTCTAAACCAAAAACGTTAACGTTTAAGTGATGTGCACCCTGGTCAAAGTAACCATCAAGGGTTGAGACGAGATTTTCAGCCTGCTCTTCTAAAGTATGACCTAATGCAGTTGGGTTAATCGTCTGAGTATTTGAGATTCCATCCAGAGCATATTCATAAGGCAGCTTGGCAACTGAATTCAGGGAAGCAAGCAGACCATTCTGCTCGGCTCCATAAGCCGGGTTAGCGCCTGGAGATAATGGCTCACCGGCTGGACGTCCATCAGGCAATGCTCCAGTGGCTTTTCCATACACGACGTTGGAAGTAATCGTCAGAATCGAAGTTGTCGGTTCGGAGTTTCTATAGGTATGGTGTTTCCGGATCTTATTCATGAAAGTCTTCAAAAGCCATACAGCGATATCGTCGGCACGGTCATCGTCGTTACCATAGCGAGGGAAGTCTCCTTCGATTTCATAATCCACTGCAAGACCTTCTTCGTCACGAATGACATGAACTGTCGCATATTTGATCGCAGAAAGGGAATCGACTACATGAGAGAATCCAGCAATACCTGTTGCGAATGTACGTCTTACATCGGTATCGATTAAAGCCATTTCAGCCGCTTCATAGTAATACTTGTCATGGAAATACTGAATGAGGTTGAGAATATTGACATAAAGCCCTGCAAGCCAGTCCATCATAACATCGTACTTATCCATGACTTCATCATAATCGAGGATGTCAGAAGTAATTGGACGATAGGCAGGACCGACCTGAGTCTTTGTCTTTTCATCAATTCCACCGTTGATAGCATACAACAGACATTTAGCCAGATTGGCACGGGCTCCAAAGAACTGCATTTCCTTGCCAGTCTGGGTTGCGGATACGCAGCAGCAAACGGAATAGTCATCGCCCCACTCAATCCGCATTTCATCGTCGTTTTCATACTGAACACTCGATGTGTCAATCGAGATTTTTGCCGAATAGTTCTTGAACGCCTCAGGCAGACGGCTTGAATAAAGAACCGTCAGATTGGGTTCTGGTGAAGGCCCCATATTTTCAAGCGTATGCAGGAAACGGAAGTCTGATTTCGTGACCATATGACGGCCATCAATTCCCATACCGGCAACATCAAGGGTAGCCCATACCGGATCACCAGAGAATAACTGGTTGTAGGATGGGATTCGAGCAAACTTAACCATACGGAATTTCATGGTCAGATGATCGACGATTTCCTGGATTTCATATTCGGTAAAGGTGCCATTTTCCAGGTCCCGCTGGAAATAAATGTCCAGGAATGTGGAGATTCGGCCAACGGACATGGCGGCCCCATTCTGTGTCTTGATGGCTGCCAGATAGCCAAAGTAAAGCCATTGAGCGGCTTCTTTTCCATTTTCGGCTGGACGTGAAATGTCAAAGCCGTAAATGGCAGCCATTTTTTTCATTTCTTCAAGAGCTTTGATCTGCTCAGCAATCTCTTCGCGGATTCGAATGACATCATCTGTCATCGATAAAGGCGAATGATTGGCCATATCCTTTTTCTTTTCCTCAATCAGAAAATCAATTCCGTAGAGTGGAATGCGTCGGTAGTCTCCGACGATTCGACCGCGGCCATAAGTATCCGGAAGTCCGGTCAGAATTTTATTTCGGCGGGCGAGTTTCATCTCAGGAGTGTATGCTGAGAAGACTGCATCGTTATGTGTTTTATGATACTTGGTAAAAATTTCATGAAGCTTTTCAGAAGGCTCATAACCATAAGTACGGCATGCTTCTTCGGCCATACGAATACCGCCATAAGGCATGAAGGCTCTTTTCAGCGGTTTATCGGTCTGAAGTCCAACGACTGCTTCAAGATCTTTCATTTCTTCATTGATATAGCCAGGTCCATAAGCTGTAAGAGAAGATACAATCTCGGTTTCCATATCCAGAACGCCGCCTCTGGCGCGTTCTTCTTTCTGAAGACCTTTCAGTTCTTCCCAGAGCAGATTAGTGGCTTCACTTGAGTCGGCAAGAAAATCTTCATTGCCATCGTACGGGGTGTAGTTTTTCTGGATAAAGTCGCGAACGTTGACTTCATCTTTCCATTTGGTTCCTTCAAAGCCTTCCCAGGCCTGAAAGTCAGATTTAAGCATCCTGTATCCTCCGCTTTCTAGAAGTCTTATCTCTGCCTGAATCAGTTCAGGGCAAATAGTACGTAAAAAATAAAAATAAAAACGCCACTCAGATTTCAGAGGTTCCTGGTTCAATGGTACCGGCTGATTCAAATTCATGAGTGTTGCCTGTTCATTATAATTAACGCTTTGTGAAGAAAGAAATGTAAATTACTGTCGAAATCCTGTATGCGGTTTCGTAGCTTGATAATTCATTCAGATTGTGGTTAATCATGTGAATTCTCAGGAAAAATTGATGAAAAGAAAACTTTTTTTGAGATGGAAATATAATCTGTATTGAATATTAATAACTATAAAAAGATTGGTATTGCAGATTTGAAAATATGTATGATCTTTCACGATTTCTGAAAATAGATTAAATCAGTTTAGAAAGTTGGAATGATTTATGGCAGATAACGAAACGATGAATCGTCTTTGAAGAAAAACGGTTATCAAAAAAGGAGCTTTTCACCAAGCTCCTTTGTGATCAGATCAGAGTATCCGATTATGTTCATGTCAGATGAAAAATGAGTCATATTGTTTCCTGACAGGAAATTTTGGATTATTCGCCTTCCGAACGATTGTCTGTTTCTTCGCTTTGCTCATTGTTTTCAGATTCATCCTCCTGTGCTGCAAGATCGGATTCATTCTGAGAATGATCCTGATCTGCAGAATCCTGAGCTTCAATGACCTCAATTGTTTCAGTAAATGTTGTCATGTGACCATCCTGATCCCAGAAGCGATAGCGAACGGTATACGAACCAGGTGTATTCATATCCAGATCATCTGTTTCTGTTTCGATTCGATAATCCTCTTCATTGCCTGTAGTAAAATTGAAAATCTGAGAAGAAAACTCTTCTCCAGCTATGAATTTTCGTCTTGAAGGTGTGTCCTTTGAAATAGGAGGAATCGTATCGTCATAACGAGTGAGCTTCGCATTTCGAATGACAGAATTTCCAAATTCATCTGTTGCCTTAATCTGAACGGTACGGCTTCCAGTAGAATATCTGAGTGCTTCTGGATCAACAATTGACACGGTAAAGCGGCTGGCATCACTGCAGGATTCAATGAAACTTTCTGCATCAACTTCTTCATTGAGTCCGGCATTGACATTTTTGAGTACCAGACTGGGTGCCTTTGTATCCGCAACCTGAACATGGATGGTCCACGTTTTTCCTTTATACAGGTAGTCGACTTCATATATATCCGGAATCAGTCCATTCACGTATCCGGAAATCTGAACGTCGTCTGGTGTGCCCATAAAGACGTAACGGATATTCGCTTTCGGATCGAATGATTCCCCTAATTCAATCGAAGGCGAATTACTTCTGAAATGGATCGGATTAAAATTTTCATAGATCAATAAGCCTGCTCCCCCTAAAATGCAGGCGCCTGTAATCAGCAGGATGACGCGGCCCTTACGCAGCCGCATATTCGATTGTAAGTTTGCCATGGTTGTCCCCTTAATTTGTGTCTTAAGTATATCGGAAAATATGACAGTTGAATGCAATATTTTGGTGACTTTTGCAAATTGATTTTTTATTAATAAGAGAGAATAGAAACTCGAAAATCAGGTCGTTTCTGACAAAGAAAAAAGGGGCTGTTAAATTTCGACTGATTTTTCATCAGCGAGATTTACAGCCCCTTTTTCTATGCTTTTTATCTGATTCAATCCTGTTTTATGATGTGTTTTTCCGCTCAAGTCAATTTTTGAACGCACTGAAAAGAGCCAAAACTCAAAAAGACTGTTTATAATCTTTTTCAGATTTCGCTTTTCTGCTCCTTTAATTTTCCATAACGTTCGAGTTCTGGGCAACTCATCCGATTTCTGTTGTTTAATTTTCTGATATTGTGCCCCATGGCCACAATAAGCACCTCAAATTTTACGTTTTCCAGTCCCCGGCGTCTCAATCGGCTGTATCTGTAGTTTTCTTTAAGATCTCCGAAGGTTCCTTCCGCCTGAATGCTCCGGCTGACCATAATCTCATGTCCTGCATCTGAAGACATGTTCTCCCG
>NZ_MPJW01000126.1 GCF_001945525.1 Ileibacterium valens | reverse complement strand
GCTCAGAAACAGACATTGGCTACTCTATCTTATGTCTGTTCCTGAGCCTTTCAGCCCCCATTTTGATCACCCAAACTGTTAACTTATAAATCACCCAAATTGTTAACTTTTTTATTGACTACGAACATTCAGACTGCAATTAGCCGGATATTATTTGATATTATTAATTTGAATGCTGGTCAATGAATGTGATTTTGGTCAATCTCGGATAGATCTGAGCATTCAGACCAGAGAGATGAAGAACCGAAAATTTGCTCATGCCATTTCCCAGATGCAGTGGTACGCCTTTAGAATAGACTTCCAGTTCCAGTGTGCCAAACGAGGGATCGAGTTTCGTTTGGCCGACCGCCGTTACCCTTCCAGTAAGACATGCCATCAATGCGGAAATGTCCATAAGGATCTGAAGCTTTCCGATCGGACTTTCGTCTGCCCAGATTGCGGATATACCGAAGACCGTGACCTCAATGCAGCTCATAATCTTCGGGATACTGCCGCTTATACTGTGCTTGATCTTCAAACCACTATGTTTTAATGTTTCGCTTTTTTGCTTTAATGTTTCGTTTTTTGTCCTCTTTTACAGACAATAAGGCCATTTATATTGACGCCAAGATGCAGTATCTGAAGACAAGAAGAAAAAACCAATCTTTCGAATATCTTCAGAGCAGATCAAATCAACAAAGAAAGGAAAAGCTCGCAAAGATCAAAATGAGTCTGTAAAAGAAAAAATCAAATCCATCCATAGAAGACAGAGCAATGGATTTGATATGTACCGCAGGCCGTGCGGGGATTTAAGCCCCTGGAGAACTATACCCCCGGTTCCGGATCTTCTGATCTGGCAGACCGGAGTTCGTCGTTGCCTCTCGCACGAAAGGGGAATAAAACATTATCTAGTATTTTCTAACGTGAACAATAGAAAATATCAGATAAATGCGAGCAGGAGAATGTGAATACTCTATTAAAAACAGGAGACCGCCAGCCAGGAATGAGCTGTGTATCAAGTATTGTTCAGCTTGGTGATTTCTTTTACTTTTCAGGACAGTTAGGAAAAGGACATACTTTTCATGATCAGGCAGTCATGGCCTGTTACAATGTTCGCGATTGTCTTCATGAGTTTAATCTGCGTTTTGACCATGTACTGAAATTTACGGTTTATCTGACGGATATTTCAATGCAGAATCAGTTTCTTGATGTATTTTCCAATTTTGTAGAGGCCCCTTATCCAGCGGCAACATTTGTAGAGGTGGTTGCTCTTGATCAGGATTCCATGGTCTGCATTGAAGGCATGGGTGTAAATACACTTCGCCATGAACGCAGCATGAATGAAGCCTATTGTGAAGACTGCGATAATTAGTCGCTGTAAAGCTGTCAATGACAGCTTTTTTGTTTTGGTCTGTCAGAATAATTTCAAGGATATTCGACAGGAGCACTCAATGAGAAATCAATCTTCATGAAGACTCAGAGGATTAGTGGATTAGAGCGTTTCAGAAAGATCGAAAAGATTGTTTTTGAGCAGCCGCAAATATAGAGCGGTTTCATCAAGCAGGGATTCAGCCCTGCTGCTTGGATAAATATCGAGCTGCTGACCATCATGAAAATGAATTTCACTGACTTTGACTGGTATGCCATATTCAAGGATCGTTTTGATCCTGACGTTGGCAATTGAAGAATAGTTCAGATAGATGGCCTGCCTGTCCTTTTTTGCATCAATTGGCAAAAGAACAAACAGAGGATCTAAACTGATCAGAACTGGAATATATTTTTTTCGATTCACCAGAGAAATAAATGACTCTCTTCTTCCTTTAAGTGAACTGCCGGCATACAGACATAAATCATTGAGCCATTCTTCCATGGAATTGGCAGAAATCCGGTTTTCTTTTTGATCACTGATCAGACAGATTGTTTGGGTTTCTGGATCATACTGACAATAGTTGAACATGAAAACATCCCTCTTTTCGTCCTGATCTTAACAAAAGAGTGTGAAAAACCAGTGACTTTATGGATAAACCGGATTTTTGAAAAATACAATCAGGTACATGGTTGAGCAGCAGACAAATAAAATGAGGGAAATGATGAAAACAGCAAAAACAAAAAAACAAAAAAGCTGAAATCGAAAGAAAATTTTCAATTTCAGCTGATTTAGAATCCGAATTCAGGATTCGGTTTTATGTATTGATGGAATGAATCCTGTTGACTTGATCGTTGTCTCAATCCTGGATCCAATTGCAGCTTTAATGACTGGATCAATTAAAGACCCGGATCAGATTTACATCCAGGAAATTTTACTTTCCTTGCCATTTCGTATTTTTTCAATGTTCAGAGAATGACGATAGATGACTAACAGAGTCAGAAGCCAGCTTCCGCAAATTAACAGGACGCTTTCAATGCTCATACTCCAGTTCATCGCCATAATCAGCAATGAAGAAGAAACTGCTGCTGCAATAGATGCCAGAGAAACCCATTTATAAAGGTAAAGCATCAAGAAGAACATAATGAGCGGGCAGAGAAAATAGAAAGCATTTGCAAAGACAAAGATCGAGATGCCAAGCAGAAAGCCAAACATCGTCGCTACTGCTTTTCCGCCTTTAAAATGGGCAAAGACTGGATAACAGTGACCAATGCAGCAAGCCAGACCCGAAAGTAAGGCAGCAGGGCCTGAGACTAAAGAAGAAAGCCCGATGGCTAATACCACTTTCAGAACATCTAAAACGATAACCGCAATGCCGGCCTTCTTTCCAAGAACTCGTCCGGCGTTTGTTCCTCCAGGATTTCCTGAACCATGTTGCCTTAAGTCTGTCTTATAAAACACTTTACCAATGACTAAGGCAAAAGGAATGCTGCCGATCAGATAACCGCCGACAATACACAGCAGAGTCATTAAAATTAGATTTGTATTCATAAATAAACCTCGATTCTTCCAAGCAGGAAATAATAAATTCATCATCAGTTTATCACGCTTTTTTAATTCACGATTCAGGCTGAAAAGATCAACATTTTCACAATTGTACAACATGCAATAAATAGGTATCTTAAAGCTAAAAATGCGTATATAATGCGTTTATGGTCGTTTTTTGAATGAAAATGACAAACTTTAGTTTTCGAAATGGATAAATCATTCAAAAACAGAAGATTCTTTTGACATTTCACTAAAATTCTCAGATGCAGAAAGCATTACCAATTGGACAAAAAAAGTCTTCTGAAAAAAACTGACTTCTGTTTAGGATGAGAAAGGATACCAGAAACGGATTTTTGATGGTATTGGTCTTTAAAGGCTGGCCTGCTTTGCCTTGTAATTCGTTCTTCAGAAACTTACAATCAGTGCTTGTGCAGGTAATGATCTAATATTTGTAATACAAATTAGAAAAGGATGGTGATTGGATGGCAGAAGAAAAAACGCAGTCGAATTACGGAGCCTCAGATATTGTCATTCTTGAAGGTCTTGATGCCGTTCGAAAACGGCCAGGAATGTATATCGGTTCAACGGATAAAAGGGGACTTCATCATCTGGTATGGGAAGTTCTCGATAATGCAATCGATGAAGCTCTTAATGGATTTGGAAATGAAATTATCATTACTCTTCATGGTGATGGTTCGGTAAGTGTTCAGGACTTTGGACGGGGAATGCCAGTAGGAAAGCATCCTTCGGGAAAAAGTGCGCTGGAAGTGATTTTTACCGTACTTCATGCGGGCGGAAAGTTTGGCTCAGGCGGATATAAAGCATCGGGTGGGTTACATGGTGTTGGAGCTTCAGTCGTGAATGCTCTTTCCGATTTTGTCAAAGTCCAGGTCAATGATGGAAAAAACAGCTGGGAAATGGATTTTTCTGATGGGGGAAGAAAAGTAGGAAAATTAAAGAAAATTGGCACTACATCAAAAACAGGAAGCAAGGTCACCTTTCTTCCAAATCCGGATATATTCAAAGAAAACCGTTTCTCCTATTCTCTTATTTGTGAAAGAGCTCAGGAAGATGCCTTCTTGCTCAAAGGTCTGAAAATCATCGTTCGTGACGAAAGAAAAAATAAGCGGGAAGCGAAATACCAGTATGAAGATGGTTTAAAGGCATTCATTGAAGAAGTAAACGAAGATCATACGCCCTTAACGCCTGTGATTTCCTTTGAGGGGGAATCTTCCTCGATGAAGATTCAGGCAGCTTTTCAATATTGTGATAATTATCAGGAAAATATTTATTCCTTTGCCAATATGGTCAGAACAAAAGATGGCGGAACGCATGAAACAGGTCTCAAACAGGCCTTTACGAAAACGTTCAATGATTATGCCAGAAGGAATGGTCTGCTTAAGGAAAAGGATAAATCGCTTGAAGGGGCGGATATTCGTGAAGGATTGTCCGCAGTGCTTCATATCACTATCCCTGAAGCTCTTTTACAGTTTGAAGGACAGACCAAGGAGAAACTAGGCTCGCCTGAAGCAAAAAGTGCTGTTGATGCCGTCATCAGCGAAAATCTGAAATATTTTCTTGAGGAAAACCGGGTTGTCGCGGACAGCCTGGTTCGAAAGGCTGTTCGCGCTTCTCAGGCAAGAGCAGCAGCCAGAAAAGCACGGGAAGAAATCCGAAAGGGCAAAGGAAAAAGCCGGGCAGAACGATTAATCAGCGGCAAGCTGGTCCATGCTCAAAGTAAGGATGCTTCGAAAAAAGAGTTGTATTTAGTCGAAGGAGATTCGGCAGGAGGTTCTGCCAAACAGGGACGTGATTCCAAATATCAGGCCATTTTGCCTTTACGGGGAAAGGTTCTGAATACGGAACGGGCGGCTTTATCCGCTGTTGAGAAAAATGAGGAATTATCGACCATTATTCATACGCTGGGTGCTGGAGTTGGCAGCAGTTTCAGCGCAGAAGATTCCAATTATTACAAAGTAATTATTATGACCGATGCGGATGATGATGGGGCACATATTCAAAACCTTCTGCTGACTTTCTTTTATCGATTCATGCGTCCGTTAATCGAAGCAGGCATGCTCTATATCGCTTTACCGCCTCTGTTTCGAATTGCGAAAAAGGGTGAAGAGTATTATCTGTTTTCAAACGAGGAACTCGAAGAGAAGAAAAAGCAACTCAAGAGCGGATATACTGTCAATCGTTATAAGGGACTTGGAGAAATGAATGCTTCTCAGCTTTGGGATACGACGATGAATCCTGAGACTCGAACGCTGCTGCGGGTTCGTCTGGAGGATGCCCGTCTGGCTGAAAAACGTGTCAGTGAACTGATGGGAGATAAAGCGGAAATGCGGCGAAACTGGATTGAAGAAAATGTCGTATTTACCCTTGAAGATGATTTTGCAAAGGAAGTAGTTCATGCCTAGAAAAAAGAAAAGCACAGGATCTCCATCCGCAAAGGATGCGATGTTCGAACGTCAGCCTGAGGTGGTCGAAAGACCTCTCGAAGATATACTGGCGGACCGATTTTCGAGATATTCAAAATATATTATTCAGGAACGGGCTTTGCCGGATGCCCGTGATGGTTTAAAACCAGTACAGCGGCGTATTTTGTGGGCAATGCTTGAAGATGGGAATACATTCAATCATCCCTACAGAAAATCCGCCAAAACGGTCGGAAATGTCATCGGTAACTATCATCCTCATGGTGATACTTCTGTTTATGATGCACTGGTCCGTCTTTCTCAGGACTGGAAGATTCGCTGGCCCTTAATTGATATGCAGGGAAACAATGGTTCAATTGATGATGATCCTGCAGCTGCCATGCGCTATACCGAAGCCAGATTATCGAGAATTTCCAATTTTCTGATGGAAGATATTGATAAGAAAACTGTAGAATGGTCTCCAAACTTTTCGGATGAAAAGATGGAACCAACAGTCTTTCCAGCCCGATATCCAAACCTGCTCGTCAATGGAATTACAGGGATTGCGGCTGGTTATGCGACAAATATTCCGCCTCATAATCTGAATGAAGTCATTGATGGAACAATTTATCGGATTTCAAATCCGGATTGTTCACTCGATGAAATGATGAAAATCATTAAAGGCCCCGATTTTCCTACTGGGGGCATCGTCATGGGTGCAGATGGAATCCGTCAGGCGTTTACGAGCGGCAAAGGCCGGGTTATGGTGCGGTCAAAAACAGAAATAGAAGATAAAAAAACAATCCAGCAGATTGTGATTACAGAAATTCCTTATGAAGTTGTAAAAAGTAATCTGGTCAAGCGAATGGATGATATTCGTTTTGATCAGAAGGTGGATGGTATTCTGGATGTCCGTGATGAATCAGACCGAAATGGTCTTCGAATTGTTGTAGATATAAAAAAAGAGGCGAATGCAAATGCGATTCGCGATTATAGAGAAGATAAGAGCCCATATCATACGTTTGATAATTCTTATCTTAGGACTGTAAGAGCATAGGGAAACCTGTGCTTAGAAGATGCGCAAAAACTCCTGCATCTCAACAAAGAAACTGAATTGCTGGAAAACCCTAAAGCGAATTCAACGACAACATCATCTTGAAAGACAGATCAGTGTGAACGTGGCGAAAGCAGAAAAAATGAATTCGATGGCATATGGTTAAATCCTAAGTGTTGAGAAATGGGCAATCAGCAGCCAAGCTCCGAACAGGAGAAGGTTCAACGACTATCCCTCGTGAGGGGAGTAGGATCAAGCGGTCCGAAGTGGTTTCGCCGTACTGGATTAAGCCAACGGAGAAGATATAGTCTGTGCTTGCATGAAAGTGCAAGAAGTTCATCAGCGAACTGCATGGAAAATAGCGAGTCCATGTGAACAAGCTTCATTATGACAAAAATCAGGTTTCATCAATTCCTGAAACATAAATCAGGATTAAGATATTGAGAATGAACAGAAAACCGAAAGGTATAGAACAGAAAGATCAGCGAATGGAAGTGTAATGGTTCGCGTATGATTCAATTTATCTTAGAAGTTGATCGAATGGAAAACTGTTTCGATCCTTATCAGTCTGATTATCTCTGTTGATTTCATGAGATCGATGTTCTCAGGAAATCTGTTCCTGTCGGCAAGACAGAGATTTGTCATAAGAAGCAACAGCTCTTTAAAAATACTGATTTACAGGTTTCTTACAACTATAACGTAGTTGCAATCGTTAATAAGGCACCAAAACAGCTTGGTCTGCTTGAAATTCTGGATGCTTTTATTGACCATCGCGAAGAAGTGGTCTTACGCAGAAGCCAGTTTGACTATGCAAGAAAAGCAGCCAGAGCTCATATTGTAGAAGGATTGATTCGAGCCGTATCCATCCTCGATGAAATCATTGCGCTCATTCGAGCTTCTAAAAATAAGTCGGATTCGAAAAAGAATTTGATTGACCGTTTTTCTTTTACGGAGGAACAGGCAGAAGCAATTGTCATGCTGCAATTGTATCGCCTGTCCAACACAGATATAAAAGAACTGGAAAAAGAAGCAAAAACGCTTCAGAAAGAAATGAAGGTTCTTAAGGGAATCATTGAAAATAAGAATAAACGTCATGCCTTAATGATTGAAGAACTCAGCGACATGAAAGAAGAGTTCCCAACACCAAGAAGAAGCGTTCTGGTGGAGGAACTTGAAGAAATCGTGATAGACCAGAAGGCAATGATTGCCAAGGAACAGGTTATGGTTACTCTTTCAAGAGATGGATACCTTAAAAGGGTTTCCATGCGCTCCTATTCATCCGGAAGCAATAACGGAAGTTTTACTGGTCTCAAAGAGGGTGACCGCCTGGTCGCTTATGGCGAAGCATCAACTCTTGATAATCTGATTGTGATCACTTCGAAAGGTAAGATGGCTAACATTCCTGTTTACACTCTGCCTGAAGCAAAATGGAAAGAGATTGGGACACATTTATCCGGTTTTGTAAAAACTGACAGTACAGATAAGATCCTCTTTGGCTGGCTGTACTCTAAAGCTCCGGAAAATCTTCATTTTATCTTTCTGACAAAATATGGTCTGATTAAACGCCTGGTATCTGAAGATCTTCCTGTACAAAAAGGAGTTCGCCCGGCGACTTTAATGAATGTAGCTTCAGATGATGAAATCATTTCGGTTCAGCTTGCTGAAAATGCGGATGATCAGATCATTCTGGGAACGGAAAACGGTTATGGTGTACGCTATCGAGTGGATCAGATTCCGTCTTCTTCTGGAAAGTCCAAAGGGGTTCGAGGACTCAAACTTTCAGAAGGGGATCATGCCGCCATTATGGAAAAGGATGATGAAGCTTACCTGCTGCTTGAAATGGATAATGGAGGAATGAAGAGAGTGTTAACTGAGGAAATTCCTTCTTTAACCCGTCCAGCCAAGGGGCAGTTGTTATTTAAAAATTCGAAAAACAATCCAGTTCATATCTGTGATGCCTGGCCATGCTCACATCATACAAAATTTGAACTATTACTTGGAAAAGTTCAGGAATGCAAGGGCAGTGACATTCGGATCATGAATGCTTCACAAAGCTATTCACATCCATTCAAAGAGCAGATTGAAAGTGAAGGACAGATCCCAGCTCTCGTTCGACCTCTTGGTTATCTGCATGATGGATATTGGAGCGAAGAAAAAAAGCAGCCAACGCTGTTTGATGAGGGTACTGATGTCCGCTAGAATCGCCAACCTTCTCTGCTTATTGGTCGCCCTGATCTGGGGAGGCGGCTTTATCGCTACAGACCTGGCTTTGGAAAGCTTTTCTCCATTCTCCATGCTCGTCTGCCGGTTTATTGGAGCTGCGCTTTTAGCATGGATCCCAATTCTCATGAAGAAAATGGCCATAACAAAAGCTGAAATAAGAACTGGGCTGGTCTCGGGAATCTTTCTCTATCTGGCCTTTGCCTTTCAGACGTTTGGTATGGAGGATGCAGGACCAGGGATGAATGCATTCTTAACATCAGTCAATGTCATACTGGTTCCATACATTGTCTGGATCATCTATAAAAAACGGCCTGATCGTCTAATTTGCTTTGCAGGAGTGATCTGTCTTGCAGGGATTGGATGTCTTTCGCTTTCGAATGGAGAATTCTATTTTGGAAAAGGTGAAATCCTGTCTTTAATCTGTGCTTTCTTTTTCGCTCTACAGATTGTGAGCTTAGAGAAGGTTCAGAATCTGAATGTAATGAATGTTAATGCGATCCAGCTGACTTCTGCCGCCTTATGCTCCATTCCTTTTGGGCTTTTCGCCAGATGGCCAGGATCATTGAACAGTATAGCTGTTCTAAGCATACTTTATTCCATTGTTCTGGCGACTTTTGTCTGTTATCTGCTTCAGACAACAGCTCAGAAATATACAAGTGCTTCAGCAGCATCCATTCTGCTTGGAACTGAATGCCTATGGGCTAATATATTCAGTGGACTGATTTTGCATGAACCGAAAAGTCCAATCATGATTTTTGGAGGGATTCTGATCTTTATCTCGATATTGATGGTCGAATCAAAAGGATTCTTTCTAAATAAAATTCGGATTGACGAAACATATAGTCCCGAGACGCAGACTGAAAAAGAATAATTCAGTTTGAACTTGAATAAATTAAAACAGGGAGAGTCAGAATGAAAAAAGTCGTGATTGTTCATGGTCTGGGCCAGACACCAAACGATTGGAAACAGGTGATCGAGCAGCTTGATGAATCTAATGAGGTTATTTGTCCTGATCTCTTTTCTTTAGTTGATAAGCAAAAGCTAAGTTTCGAAACATTGGCTCAGAGTTTTGAATTCTACTGCTCAAAATTTGATCAGCCTATTATTCTGGTGGGACTTTCTTTAGGAGCTGTTTTGGCGTTAGAGTATGCAAACAGACATCCAGGCCAGGTAGACTCGCTGATTATTATCGCTGCTCCATATCAAATGCCTAAAAAACTTCTGAAATTTCAGAATATGGTTTATCATCTGATGCCGTCTAAATCTTTTTCGAAGATCAAAATGACCAAAAAAGAGATGATTTCTCTTTGTCAATCCATGATGGATCTTGATTATTCAGATCAGCTCAAAGAGATCGGATGTCCAACTCTGGTTCTTTGCGGCAGCAAGGACAAAGCGAATTATTCTTCCTGCCTGCGTATCAGCAAAGAAATCCCGAATTCAAAATTTTCCGAGATTTCTTTTGCTTCTCATGAAGTGAATAAAGACAATCCTCAAAAGACGGCTGAATTAATCAACGCTTTTTTAGGACAGGATAAGCTAAAAGGTTTTTGAATCATCTTTTCATGTTTTACTGAACAAAGAATATAAATGTGTGCTCAGTTTACCATGAGCTTAGGGACGAGAAATGATTCAGAATTTGTAATGAATCGGATGAGTACTTTTATCGTTGTCCTGCTTTCCATTGATTCAATTACCCGGTAAAATAGAGCGGGAGAGCTGTAATTGTCAGGTTAAATACAGATATATCGTTATATTGCTATTTTGATTTTCTTCCAGCATTAAGTCTTGTGTTTGCCTGAATATTTTCAAATGTTTAAAAGATAATGAAATTTATTCAGCTCGAGAAATGGGGTCACACATTATGGATTATTTTTGGCAATCAGTTATGTATGCACTTGTTGGAGGTTTGATTGGTGCAGCCATTACTTTCTATTTCACTAAGAAAAACTTCGAAAAACAGATTAAGGAAAATCCACCGATCAATGAAAAAATGATCCGTGCCATGTTCCTTCAAATGGGCAGAAAACCTTCTGAAGCCCAGATTCGCCAGATCATGAAATCAGTTAATTCTCAAAAGTAGAGGCTATCGCCTCTTTTTTTGTTGCAAAATCGTCAGGGAATTCTTTCAGATATGTCACAATAACTTAAAAATCTTTCGGTATGATGAAATCATGAAAAACTTAAGTAAAATCAGCTTAAAAAAGAGGAGAAAATTCATGATGACATTGAAACTGATTGTGCGAATTGCAGTAATAATCATCCTTGGATTAGTCAGTCTGCCCTTGATATTTGGGACCCGAAAAAAGACGACGACATCCTTATCGCACAAAACAACCCTGCCCGGTTACCGATAACAGACAGGAGAATAAAATGATCAAGAAATTTTTTCGATTTATCCTGCTGAGCGCTCTGATTTTTATGTTCGCTGCAGGAGCGTTCTATTACTTTTATTCCAAACAACAGGTACAGGAACTGACGGCTTCGAAAGACTTAAATACTTTGTTTACCGAAGTACAGCATCGTCCGGATTTTGTACCCGGTGATCAGATTCCGCAGTTTCTCAAAGAAGCGACTGTCGCCCTGGAGGATGCCCGCTATTATGAGCATGATGGACTGGATTTGATCGGACTGGTTCGAGCAGGTATTTCTCAGGTTATTCCTATTTTTGATAAATCTGGCGGAAGTACTATAACCCAGCAGGTCATCAAGAATCTCTATGGGAAATTTGATGGAGGAATTGCCTGGAAGGGAACAGAAATGCTACTGGCTCTTGAGCTTGATAAGAATTTTTCAAAAGATGAGATTCTTGCGGTTTATCTGAACATCATTAACTATGGAGATAATTACAACGGAATTGGTCAGGCAAGTGCTGGCTATTTCGCCTGCACACCTTTACAGCTCAATGAAGCCGAGTCTTCTTTGCTTGCCGGAATCCCGCAATCACCAACTAATTTTGCCCTGAGTACGAATTTTGCGGCTGCCAAAAACAAGCAGAAGGTGGTTCTGGATGCGATGGTCAGACATCATATGGTTACTCAGGAACAGGCAGATCAGATCTATGCCGAGCCGATCCATTACATCGCCTATGGTCAATGGCTGACTGGTACAGCTTATATACCGATTCAATTAAATGAATCGGTTTTTTCTTTTTGAAGACAGAAAGAATGAATACGATACGGATGGGCGTTGCTTATAGATGAAAGGGGATTGAAGCTTATAATTTGATTTAGATTTGTAATCAAATGTTATGGGAAAATGAACTGAATCCATTTTTGGGTATTTTGAATGGTCAGTATTTCCAAAATGAACTTGGAGAATATTTATGATTGAAAATTACAGATACGATGGTTCAGATAAGCTGAATCTTTCGAAGACACCGACGAGCGGCAAGAAATTAGGTCTGGATCGAGAAACGATTGAAGCCAGAACGGCCAGTAACCAGATACAGATTCAGCAGCTGCAGGATAAATTGTATGCAGATCAGAAAGAAGGCCTGATCATTATTATTCAGGCTCGAGATGCAGCAGGTAAAGATGGAACAATCAAACATGTGATGAGCGGCATTAATCCACAGGGCGTAGATGTTTACAGCTTTAAATCACCAACACATGAAGAACTCGCACACGATTTTTTATGGCGCTTTAATCGGGCCATTCCTATTCGCGGAAAGATTGCGATCTTCAATCGTTCTTACTATGAGGATGTGCTGATTGTTAAGGTTCGTGAATTATGGAAAAGCTATAACGTACCGGATCGAATGAAGAAGGATAGTATTATCGAAAAGCGATATGATCAGATTCATGATTACGAAAATTATCTTTACTCCAACGGATACAGAATCATCAAAATTTTCCTGAATGTTTCCGCTAAGGAACAAAAGGAGAGATTCCTTGAGAGAATTAACGAACCAGAGAAGAACTGGAAGTTTTCTGAAGGGGATATCGCTGAACGAGGCCTGTGGAAAGAATATACGGAAGCCTACGAATCGGCTATTAACAATACAGCAACAAAGAAGAATCCATGGTATGTCATTCCAGCTGATCAGAAATGGTTTGCACGTTATCTGGTTTCTGAAGTGATTCTTTCGGTGATGGAAGATATGGATCCTCAGTATCCGGTGTTATCCGCCGATAAAAAAGCAAAACTTCAGGAATATAAAGAAGCTCTTGAAAACGAAAAGACCATCAGCGGACCGGATGGATTTCAGGCTTCTAATGCAGAAGATGAAGCCGCCAGTCGTGAAGTCTCAAAAAAGTAGGACTATGTCGATAAATGTAGGACCGCATCTATAAGTAGCAAAACTTTAAAAGATGGAATTGATTATTGGATCAGAAAGGGAGTTCCAGCGGATCTTTTAAGGATAGAAAGCGGCCTTGCTTCGTTCCACTTCATTGATCAATAAAAAATTAAGAAGTAAAAAAATCTATCAGTAAGATTTATATGGCTCTGATAGATTTTTCTTTTTTGGAAGCGGATAACTTTCAATTTCAGAAACAGATTCAATAGTTCTCATAAATTTTCCATTCTTTACCATATTTTGAATAAAACTCGATATACTTTACTGCAAGCTATGGATTCAAGAAAGGGAATGGTTATGAATCAGTTTAAGAATTTTCTCGAAAAGAAAGATATTGTCTTTTCCGCAAACCGCTACTTTATCGAAGCATTATCAGCAATGGCTCAGGGGCTTTTTGCTTCTTTGCTTATGGGGACGATTCTTTCTACCATGGGTCAGCAATTCCATATTGAATTGCTTGAACAGATCGGAGGTTTTGCCTCTTCAGTGAAAGGACCGGCTATGGCAGCCGCTATTGGAGCTGCTTTGCATGCACCAAATCTGGTCCTGTTTTCACTGCTTGCCGTGGGTTTTGCGGCTGACTCTTTAGGAGGAGCAGGTGGTCCACTCGCGGTATATGTTGTTGCGGTTGTCGCAAGTGAATGTGGAAAGTTGGTTTCCAAAGAAACAAGATTGGATATTCTGGTCACTCCTTTTGTGACCATCATGATTGGAAGCCTTTTGTCTTTATGGTTTGCACCAGCGATTGGAACAGCAGCCTCTTCTTTAGGATCTGCCATTATGTGGGCCACAGAGCTTCAGCCTTTATTAATGGGAGTTGTCGTATCCGTCCTCGTTGGAATCTTCTTAACACTTCCAATTTCTTCTGCCGCAATCTGTGCAGCGCTCAACCTGACCGGTTTAGCAGGCGGGGCAGCCGTTGCTGGATGCTGCGCTCAGATGGTTGGTTTTGCGGTTCAGAGCTTTAAAGTCAATGGCTGGGGCGGATTAATTGGACAAGGACTGGGAACATCCATGCTTCAGATGGGAAACATCGTTCAAAAACCGGCTGTCTGGCTGCCAACTATTCTTGCCAGCGCAGTCAGTGGTCCAATTGCAACCTGCCTGTTTGGATTAACAATGGATGGACCTGCGGTATCAAGCGGTATGGGAACCTGTGGTCTGGTCGGTCCAATCGGAGTCTATACCGGCTGGGTTAATAATATTGCTGCTGGAACTATGAGTTCCATTACTTTCATGGACTGGTTTGGACTTATTGCTGTTACGTTCATTCTTCCTGCACTGCTGACTCTGTTGTTTTCGTGGATCTGTAAGAAGGCTGGGCTTTATAAAGACAGTGATCTGAAACTTGATATCTGATAAAAAATATACCTTTGTCAAAAGTCAGAAAGAGAATTTACGTTCTCATTCTGACTTTTATGCGTTTTATATAGAAAGGATACGGTTTGAAAAAACAACATCATATCGGATTCGATCAAGCATAATAGTCATCAGGATGACAGTTGATTTTGTTAATTTTAGAATAATGAGTATGAATGTATCTTTACAAACACAACAGATTATCCTGAATATGCTCAAATTGGGTATGGGTGTAATCAGTGCGGTTGGTATTGCCTGGGAAATTGGCCTTCTGAATATCTATTCGGCTGGATCGATTGCACTGATTACCCTGTTAACGAGTAAATGGGATTCCTTACGAACAAGCTTATGGCGGTTAGTCACCTATTTCTTTACGGTAGGAGTCACCTTTCTTTTGGCCAAGATTATTCCATGGCCAATTGTGTGTTTTGGTCTGGCAATTATGTTTATCTATCTGTTCTGTGATCTTTTACGTATCCGCTCGGTCGTGGCTGTCAATGGAGTCATCTGTTCGCACTTTGTTGCTTCAGGCAGCTTTACAGTGGAAATGATTATCAATGAATTTTTGTTAGTGCTGATTGGAGTGATCTGTGCATTGGTTTTTAACCACGTCTATTCGGAAAAAGCGGTCCGAAAGGAAATGAATCGAAGAATTCAAAAAGATGAAGAAGCTCTGGCAAACTGGCTTTCAGTTCTGGCGGATCAGCTTGAGTCAGGAAAACGTCCGCTTCCTTCGTTAAAGAATTATGAAAAGCAGCTGCAGGCCGATGCCAAACTGGCCATGGAATTTGATGAAAATTCATGGTCCAAACATTCAGATTATTACAAATCATATTTTGGGATGCGGCTCAAGCAGGTTCAGGTTCTGCAAAATCTGGAGTGGGCTATGCTTCATTTTTCCAATCAGCCCAGACAGACTAAAACCATTGCAGAATATATTCGCTATCTTGTTTCTTTTATATTTGAGACTCACTTTCCAATTCAGCAGGAAAAAGAGCTCAAAAGACTGCTTGCCAATCTGAAAACAGAAGATCTGCCAAAAAGCAGAGAAGAATTCGAGAATCGATCCGTCTTATATCATGTCCTGCTTACATTGCAGGAATTCATCACCCTTAAAGAGCAATTTATAAAAGGGTTGAGTAATGATCAGAAAAAAGCTTACTGGTCAGATGTTCAAAGAGGAATGAGAGATGAGAGATTGAAAGAAAAAGTGGATAGAAATCAGTAAATCAGAGCAAAAGATTCAAGAGAAAATCGCATTGAGATAAGAGCAACAGCAAATTCAGAAGAATCTGAATATCAAATCAAACGGAAAAAATGCAGAATCTTCATCATGACTGAGAGTGTAATTTTATCTGTGTAAGTCGAGAGCGTACGGCTCGGCCTGCACAGATTTTTTTTGCGATTTGTGCTTTTATTAAGAAAAGAGGAAATGAAATCATGGCTAAAATCAAACGCAATCCTGC
>NZ_MPJW01000105.1 GCF_001945525.1 Ileibacterium valens | reverse complement strand
ACAGTTCTGAGGTTCATCAGGATTGGGCAGGATTGGAAAGTTGGATCCGTCTACGCCAATGAGTCTGTATTTTCCTTTGAATAAAGGAGATTCCTGAACAAGCTCATCAGTAAAGCCCAGACAGGCGGTCTTTAAAACTGTGTGGTCGAACTTGCTTCGAGCCTGACATATGGCAGAGTCAGTGACCTGGATTTTATGCGTCTTGAAGTAAGTCAGATTCTGCTGGCGAATAGAGCCGCTTGTCAGAGAAGCGATAAAACGAGCAATACGGGAAAGGCCAATTTTTCTGTTTCGCGTGAAGGCTTCGCCTTCAATCAGGGAACGATCCGGGCAGTCTGCCAGACCGTCCAGGTAAGAATAGAAGATTTGGCGATACTGTTTAGGGGATTTCGAATGGGTCAAAATAACCACCTCCGAAATCCTTCGGATTATGGATTAGTTCCGAGCTTCGGTCTGTCAAGTGCTATATTCGGATAATTTATAAACTTTTGGAGCAACTCCACTGCTTGTGTTAAAAATCAAAAAAACGAGGAGCGAATTCCGCATGGAAGACACTCCTTAACTTAACGACATTGCTGAAAATCCCGATTTTCTTATATCGCAATAAAGAAAAACCATATCGTCTAGAAGATTAAAAAACTTCAGAAGTAAAAAAGGATGATTCATATCAATCCTGGAAAACAGAAAAAAATGAATCATCCAACCTGATGGAAACTCGAAAATTCAAGAACTGCTCTTCTTAATCGAGTAATTTCTTTTGAAAACGGGAAAAGTAATACAGCACACTTCTGAATTCAACGACATTTTTAATCCATTCAAAGAAGATCAGATTACTTTGAAAATCCCTTAATGATGAATTTAAAATCAGATGATGATCTTCGTAAGAAAAAAACTCTGCTTCGCTGTGAGTCAGAAAATGAACAGGCTGTGAGCGAATCTTCTGAAGATGTGCACGATCAGTAATTTGTTTGTATTCTTGAAAACTTAGATTCTGACCTTTTTTGCTCAGATCTTTCCAGTTCTCATTTTTGGAAAAAAAGCTCTTCCATTACTCAAGCATCTTCTTATCCGAAACTTCCATACGAATCACCTGATGTTCCTGATCGATCAGACTCATTAAGACTGGCATCTTATAGACGCGGCTCATGGCAGTTGTTTCAATACAATGAATGAACTTTCCTGCCATTGAATTCATCAGTATTTTTTCTTCTTCATTCAATTCTCCTAATCCACTTAAGAAGGCAAGATAATTTTGAAAAGGATTCAGAGAAGATTCACGAAGAATGATATCAAGCAGCTCATCTTCCATATTTTCGAAGAATTCTCTTTGAGAAGGTCTATGCTCGATGGTCTGTCTGATTCGATAATATTCATCCTTGATCCACTCTGATTTGGTTCGTTTGGATTTTTTGATCTTTTCGAACAGATCGATCAGTTCAAGATCAAAATCGTAAAGACATCCTTCAGGTAATGAAAGCTGGTGAATAGATACCAGACTGTTTGCCTTTTTCACTCCTTTACTGAGTAAGGCCGCACTTAAAAACGCCCTCTCATAGTTGCCAATGAAGTCAAGCACAGTCAGATATTTTTTACCTTTTGAAAGACGCAGGCCTCGACCCAGCTGCTGCAGAAAAATTGTACTTGATTCAGTCGGACGAAGAAACATGACCATATCGATCGTTTCGATATCGACGCCTTCGTTAAACATATCTACTGTAAACAGAACGCGTTTCTTCCCTTCCTGCAGCTGTGAAATCGCCTCTGCTCTCTCAAGAGCATATGGATCCTTAGAACTTGAGGAATAAACTGCTGCGCTCCGGTATTCCGTTATCGGTAAAATACCTCGCCATCAATGAAGCATGAGCTTTGGATGCGCAAAATCCAATTGCCTGTTTTGAAGGATACTTTCGATAATGCTTCAGGATGGATAAGGATCGGCTCTTTGAAGATTCATATGCTTTTTCAAGATCCTCAATGACAAATCGTCCACCTGATTTTCTCATTTGAGAATAATCTGTATCGTCATAGATAGCATAGTAATGGAATGGAACCAGCAATGATCGATTGATTGCTTTCTGAAGATCGACCTTGTAAGGCACATTAAAGTCACAAAGTGCATAAACGCTTCTTCCGTCCATTCGTTCTGGAGTGGCACTTAATCCTAAAAGAAATTTCGGTTGAAGATAATCAAGGATTTTCTGATAGGACTTTGCTGCAGCATGGTGAAATTCATCGATTACGATATAGTCGAATGCCTTTCTGGAAAAAATTTCATGATTCAGATATTGATCCGATGAAAGTGTGAGGACTGAAGCCATAAGAATCTTGGCATCCAGGTCCTTGTGATCCTGATCGAGCAAGCCGATATTTTCTGTCTGGTGAATTTTTTTAAAAGCTTTTGCAGCCTGCAGTAAGATTTCCTGACGATGAGCCACAAATAAGATTCGCTGATAGGACAGTGAATCAAAAGCAGCCAGATAGGTTTTTCCTACACCAGTTGCAGCCTGAATCAAGGCTTTCGAATATCCTTCCTGACGAGTTTTGTTTAATGCGTATAACGCTTCAATCTGAGCATCCCTTGGCTCAATCACTTTATATTTTTGCGATTGGTTCTCTGAAATGTCTGATTCTTCAGATCCTTTATAATTTTCTTCCAGGATTGGAGAATTTAAAAGTTTTGGCCGGATCCAATTTTCTGAATATTCCTCCTACAAAGTTTCATCGACAATTCTTGCCTGCTCAAACAGACGATCAAATTCAAGATGCATCTTATGGATGGTCTGCTGATCTTGTATACCATCAATTCTATAGTTCCACTCGATCGAACGGGTCAGAGCCGAAGCAGAAAGATTGCTTGAACCGATATAGGCTTCCTGTTATCCATCTTCTCGTCTGAATAAATAACTCTTGGGATGAAAGGAGCGCCTGTTTTCTGTATAAAAACGAATCTCGATGTTTTCAGGCAATTCGTAGTAAAGCATCGCTAAGGCGGCTGGTTCAGTAATGTTTAAGGTATTCCCGCACAGGATTCGAATCTGTGCATTTCTTTTAGCACCTTCCTTGAGATCCTCAATCAATAATCGAACTCCAGAAACCATCACAAAGGAAACAATGAAATCGATTGACGAGGCTTTAGCGAGGCTCTTTTTCAAAGGAGTGATCAGCCAGCAGCTTTGTTGGTCACTTCCAAAGGTGATTCGGTTTTCTTTTGAATCAATATATTGAGCCATTGCTCGTTTTTCCTTTCTTTTCTGGCATCTTCAGTCAACCATATTTTTAAAACATCCGCTTGTTCAATTGATGAAATCATCTGAAGAAAAGCTTTTTCATTTAGATCCAGGAAAAACCGTCCATTTCGAAGACCTTCAAATGCTCCATATTTAAAAGAACAATAAAGGATTCCTTTTTCATGAAGTCCATCCATCAATGATTGAAAGACTTCTGGCAGCTTCTTTGAGGAAAGATGAAGCAGACTTGCACAGGCCCAGATTCCATCGTACGAATCGATCTGATTAAATTCTTCAAAACGCATTTTTTTACAGGGATACCAGAAAATTCTGATGCGATTTCACACATCTTTTTAGAACCATCAATTGCACTCACCTGAAAACCTAGAGATTTGAATGCAGCACTATCCCTTCCGCTCCCACAGCCAAAATCAAGAATACTGGAATTCGGCTGCAGTCTTGAAATAAACTCCTGATGAATATCTGACAGAGAAGCTTTCTGTGTTGAATTGGTGAAAGCTTTTGAATTCAGATTATAGTACTCAATCGTTTCATTGGTTTCTAATGTTATGTTCTGACTATCCATTCATAATCTCCTCAGCAATTGTATTTTTTGTTTATTTGGTTGACCTTTCTGGTTGAATTCAAATTGTCTCCTACCCAGAACAGATTAAAAGTATAGATATCTCCTTTTTCATTAAACCACATCCATAAAAACAAATACGATATCGTATAAATATCCATTGTCCTGGATTAATTCCTGTTCAATCACTATAAACAGGAGAGAGATCAAATTTTAATTTTAATATTTTAAATTAGTAATATATTTTTAAGTTTATTGTAATAATCGTTTTAATCAGTTTATCTAACATAAATAATGCTATATTTTCAATTAACAATAAAAAACTTCAGATCTATTCTGGATTTGAATCCTGATTAAGATCTGAAGTATGTTTTTTACTAACAACTAGTTTGCAAATCCTTGCTGCATCTCTTGGAGAACATGGTAAACGATTTCCCACTCGTCTTCTTCAATCGGGGAAAGAACCTGTTCTGGATCACTGGCATCAAAACTTGCAGCACTCAAAGATGTTCCTCCGTGTTCACTTGGAGAATAATCTGTAAATACCACATATTCCTTTTGAGAATCTTCCTTATTGAAGACGAACAGAATATCGAATTCCTTTTCATCACCATTATCGGCTTTAATCGTAATTGTTTTATTATCAAGATCAATCATTCGAATGTCCTCCTGATCTCTATTGTAGAGATTCAAAAGGTTTCTCATCACCATCTTGACCTGATCAATGACCGTTTCTCTTAGCTTATTGAGCTTTCTTTTTCTTACGCTTCTTTTCGATTTTCATCTCTAAATCCGTCAGCTGCCGGTTGATCTTTCCAATTGACAATATGTCCGTTATTCTCAGTCGAATACCAGATGGTTTTACATCTGAATTTAAATATTCTGTATTCTGTTCAAAAACAAGTTTTAGTCCCGCAGGATCTGGGAAAATCTTATAGGAGGTTTTTGATCTGGCATCCTGAGAATGGTGAGATATAACCATTTCTTTTCCTGGGATGGCTTTAACGACAGCAAATCTGGTTGTTCTGGTACCATTCTTTGTGGTTGTTTTTACTTTATGAGAATATCCAGTCTGTATGTCTTCAGGACTTAGTGATTTTGACAGCTCAACATTGATCTGATGGGCCATCGATTCCTGCATGGCTTCATAAAACTCTTCTGGTGACATATTCAGTGTTCTTTCGATTTTCATCTAAGTTCATTCCTACTCTTGTTTTTTAAACCTATTGTAAATCAGTCTTCGCAAAGATCTCATCAATCACATCGAAAAGATCGGTCAAGGATTTGATACGATACGGAGTATCTGAGTTTCCAAAACCGTATTCTGCCAGGATAAACGGTACCCCCGCCTTATTGGCACTGATTCCATCGTCTTCAATATCTCCAACATATAACGCTTCTGAGATATTATTTCTCTTGATCACTTTTCGGATATTTTCATCTTTATAACATAGCGTATTGCCATAACTTTCATAGTCATCAAACAGATCCGCCAACTGATGCGCTTTTAGAAAGGCTTCGATGTATCCCTTCTGACAATTAGATATGATGGCCAGAAAATAGTCTTTATGAAGCTCTTCTAAAACCTTTCTCAGATTTGGATATAATGTCGCCCCATGGACTTCTAGGTATCGGTTCTCGTTTTCCATACATTCTTCAAGCATCTTAGAGGCATTCTCGAAATCCTGATCCGGATACATCTGTCTTGCAAATACATCCATTGGCTGCCCAAGCAGGGAGCTGATTTTTTCATGACTCACAAGATCATATCCCTGCTGAATACGAATGTCATTCCAGGATTCAACGATCTGATTGGTGGAATCCCACAAGGTTCCATCGAGATCAAAAAGTATTGCCCGTTTATTCTGATTCATTTTTTCATCTTTCCTTTCTGAATCGAACTGCTTCCTCGAAGCTGTTTCCAGACTTCTAAAAATTCAGTATTGCTGGCCGTGACAAATTTCATTTTTCGTCCTCGAATTTCAAGTTCAATACCATTTTTTGTTTCTTTGACTTTTACCAGGTGAACAGGATGCCTGAACGAAAAATCGGGATTTTCAAAAGCGATATTTTGATCACTTAAGAGCAGCAAACCTTCTTTTCCATCATAGTGATCCTGCCTTGCCTGGTCTGCCCAATAGAGAATTTCTTTCGGCTTTAAAAACTTCTGGTCGATCTGTAAAGGAATCAGTTCTCCTTTTTTCATGTCTTTTTTCTGATCTTCAGTCAGGATTGAAGTCAGCGCTGATGTTTGTGATGACTCTTTGGATTGATTCTGTTTTTGTTTTCGCTTTTTATCCCAGAGAGACATACCGATTAATACCACACTGCCGATTGCCAGCCAGAGAGAAGCCCTGGCTGCATTTTCATCCATGAATTCCATCACAGCAAACCCAACAGTAATAATGACTACACTCCAATACAGTGTTTTATACGTCGATTTTTCCATGTCCACATTTTACAGAAAAACCAGCAAGAATGATTGAGTATTCTTGTTCCATCTTAAAATTTGAACAAATTCGTAAAAGAAGCAATCTCAGAAATTCAATATAAAAAAAGCTGGTCCATTCTGCGTGAGATACTCACAGCAGTGATCCAGCCATTTGTTATGGACAGATATAAACAGTTTCAGTGCGTTGCTTTGTTTTTCGATGAAAAGTATTTCACCAGAAAGACCACAAAAGTAATAATTCCAATCAGATATGGAATACTTTTGGAATACTCTTTTTTCTTCAACGAACCAATCGCACCAAAAATATTAGCCATTCCACTCAGGACAGAAGAGATTGCCAGCAGATTCATAGTCGCCTCCACAAACGTTGTTTTGTTTTTATGCTTCTATTTTAGACTGCAAAGACTTTCTCAACAAACTTCCTGATTATTGGATATATTACTCAGCCTGGTCTTCATCAGTCACTTCCTCAACAGTAATTGATTTGATGACTGGCTGATTGTCGGGCGCTACAGATCCGTTGTTATCGGTAACGGGTGTTTCATCTGCAATCTGATCTACAATATCCATGCCGGACACGACATGACCAAAACCGGCATATTCGCCATCCAGGAATGGTGAATCTTCATGAACAATAAAGAACTGACTGCTTGCAGAATTCGGATCGCCTGAACGTGCCATAGAAATGACACCCCGTTCATGAGAAAGATTGTTTTCGACACCATTGGAAGCAAATTCACCTTTAATGTTGGTTCCACTTCCCCCGGTTCCATTCCCTTTTGGATCTCCACCCTGAATCATGAATCCCTTGATCACTCTGTGGAATGTTAATCCATCGTAAAAGCCTTCGTTGGCTAGCTTTACAAAATTATCGACAGTTTGCGGAGCAATGCTTTCGTCGAGTTCGACAACGATATCTCCCTTATTCTTAACAGAAATAGTTGCCAGATATTTCTTATCGGGTTTAGCTGTCCCTGAACATGCGCTTGCAAAGATCAGCGTAAAGACCAGGAACAGACCAAAGAATTTCTTGAATTGTTTCACTTCTGAATTTCCTCACTTTCAGTCACTATTTTACAAAATGATTTCGTTTAAACAAAATCGATTCACTGCAGTCTGAAGAGGCCGCAATGAATCGATGAGTCTTTTCTGGTAATTAAAGATTAATAACGATTATGAATTTTTTCGATTGCAGTACGCAGCTGTTCAATGACTAAAACCGTTCCATCATCTAAAACACAGCTTCCATTGAGAATTCCAAAATACTGGTGCTGATCTGAACTGACAGGTCCAGTTTTAATCAGGGCTGCCCGATCCAGATCAGGTTGGAAGATGGCTTCGAAACGTCCATCCGAACTGGTGATTGTCCATGGCATCATTGGATCCTCGGGGATCAGAAAGTTTATGTCATCCAGCTTATGAATTTTTCCATCATAGAAAATAACATTTTCACTGGCTTTTGAGGTATCGCCAAAACCATAACCCAGGTTGATTCCAAATGGTTTTTCATTCAGGTAAGCGGATGCTGTGGCCCAGTACCAGGTTGTCTCATAAGGCCAATAACCTCTGCCCCAATCCAGAACACCCAGATCTTTCTTTGGATTGAACCGATAGATATGCCAGTTGAAAATCACTTTTCCAGCACAGGGCATCGCATTCATCTTCTGGTTCAGATAAAAATGCTTCCCATCTTCAAAAGGAGTCAGAATGTTCATACTTTCCTTTGGCAGATCGGTAAACCACAAATCGGCCTTAAAATCACTTCTGCCTACGAAATTCTTAAATTCGCAGTACACGTGTCTTCCATTTGGGGCAGACTCAAATCGCAAAAGCAAATCATTGCTCTTGAACTCGCAAACACCCTGTCTGGGAGATACAGGCATTTTATATGAGATAGATGGCGCTTTTAATACCGTTCTGGTGGTTTCTTCATGGGTTTCAAAATTTAGAAAACTAACTGAAGCCATTCGAATATAGCCCAGATCGGAAAGAGTAAATGCAACTCCAATTTCATGATTCATTACGAGATAGTAATCCCATTCTTTCATTTTCAATCGATTGACTTTCAAATTTTCCCGATTATATGTAAATAATCCCTTCCTTGCAAAACCGGTTGTCTGCAGATTTCCCTGTGTATCAAATATGGAAATCGGTCTAAGAATTTCAATATTTCTCATTAGTAATTTCCTTTTTCTTTTTCAAATACTTATTCAGCTGTTTTTGATCGAATTACATCATAGAACTTCAGCTGTCCAGGTTCACTTTACCATATGGATAAAGCTCATCGCTTTCAAAATTGCAAGGTTACAGATTCGTTTTGATCCATCAACCATTTCTCCAAACAAAATAGTGAAAAACAAAGCAATATCGCTAACCAAAAGCGGCAGTAAAAATCAGGTTTAAATTATAACAATGTATATAGTTTATCTATTTATATCATTTAATTATCAGATTTAATGGCATTTAATATCTTTTGGATCGGAGATTTTGAAGTCTGATTCGTATTTTTATCCGAATTGGATTCGTTTTTTTCATTTTCTAATTCTGAAGATGATTCAAGAGACTGATTTTCTTCTACCTGATCATCTGAAGCATTTTCCGCTTTTAAATCACCATAGCTTTCCTTATGAATGACGGCAAGCAGATCATAATAAGCCTGCCAGTAATCTTCCTGCTTCGCATAACAGGTCAGATTTAAGCTTACTTTATTGAGCTGATAGCTGCTGATATATGCCTCTGGCTTTGGCTCTGGATTGATCAATGAAACTTTTGAAGCGGCATGTTCGAGCAATGAAATATAGTAATCTACTTTATCATTAGGGACCGGAAATTCTACTGTAATCTTTCGGTTCGGTTCGTTGGAATAATTTTTTATGATTTTTGAAACGACTTTATTATTTGGAACGACGTCGATCTGATTATCCTTTGTTAACAGGGTAATATAAGTCATTTCGACCGATTCAACTCTTCCTTCATGATGTCCGATTTTTACAATATCCCCCACTCTAAAAGGCTTTGTTAAAAGAATCTGCATGCCTGAGGCAACTGACGCCATATTATCCTTTAAAGCCAGAGAGATTCCAACACCAAACGCTGAAAGAGCTCCAATAATAATATTCATCGCTACTCCGATCTGGTCGAGCGCAATGATAATGCCAACAATCTTGATCGTTATATTGCAAAATGAAGCAAAAAACGTCATGATCCCCTTATTTAACGCTTTATTGGCCATCTTCAGAATCATCGTTTTAACGAGTGATCCAATGATAAAGGCAGCGGCAATTTCACCTGATGCCAGTATCAATCGAATCAGCAGATCGTAATTTCCGATATCATTCTTTAATTTATACCAGTCCATCTTGCTCAGATAATTCATAACCAAAATAGAATTCATTTTTCATCTCCCCTTTCTTTTTCAATTATATCCAGCCTCAAAATTCATTTTTTCCAGGATGACTTTGGAAACCAAATAGACAAATATATTCCTCAAATTCGAACTCTTTTAGAAATCGAAAATCAGATTTCAGCTTTAACATCATTCAACTTTCATCCATGAAATATAAAAAAGAGAGCCTGACTGAACAGACTCTCTTATGATCTGATTTAACAAAATCAAATATATTTTTATTTTTTGTGTTTGATCGCAGCCTGAGCAGCAGCCAGTCTAGCAATTGGTACACGGTATGGAGAACAGGATACATAATCGAGTCCAAGCCCATCGACAAATTCAATAGAAACTGGATCTCCACCATGTTCTCCGCAGACACCAAGTTTGATATCAGGACGAGTGTTACGTCCGCGTTCAGCAGCGATTTCAATCAGTTCGCCAACGCCTTCCTGATCAAGTTTTGCGAATGGATCATTTTCGTAAATCTTGGCTGCATAGTATTCTGGCAGGAATTTACCTGCATCATCACGTGAGAATCCGAAAGTCAGCTGTGTCAGGTCGTTGGTACCAAAGGAGAAGAATTCTGCTTCTTCAGCCAGTTCACCTGCTTTTAAGGCAGCTCTTGGAACTTCAATCATTGTACCAACATGATAATCCATATCTACGCCTTCATCGGCTATGATCTGATCAGCGGTATCGGTAACCATTTTCTTGACATATTTCAATTCTTTGAGATCGCCAATTAATGGAAGCATGATTTCTGGAACAATGTTCCATTCTGGATGACGTTTATTGACATTGATTGCTGCACGGATCACAGCTTCTGTCTGCATCTTGGCAATACCAGGATTGGAGACGTCAAGACGGCTTCCACGATGACCCATCATTGGGTTGACTTCATGCAGACCATCAATGATTGCAGTCAGTTCTTCAACATCCATGTTCATTTCAGCAGCCAGTTCAGCAATATCTTCTGGTTTTGTTGGAACGAATTCATGCAGAGGTGGATCGAGGTAACGGATGGTCACTGGACGGCCTTCCATGGCTTCGTAGATGCCCTCGAAGTCTTCCTGCTGCATCGGTTCGAGTTTTGCAAGAGCAGCTTCCATCTGTTCAGGAGTCTTGGCAACGATCATTTCGCGGATTGCCTTGATCTTATCGCCATCAAAGAACATATGTTCAGTACGAACCAATCCAATACCTTCAGCACCAAATTTAACTGCCTGAGCAGCATCTCTTGGTGTATCGGCATTCGTTCTGATTTTCAATCTGCGTGCTTCGTCAGCCCAGTTCATGAAGCGTTCAAAGTCACCGGAAATTTTAGCTTCAACTGTAGGAATGGCTTCGCCGTATACATTACCAGTTGAACCATCCAGGGAGATCCAATCTCCGCTTTTGTAAGTTTTGCCATTCAGAGTAAATTCGCCGGCTTCTTCATTCATTGCGATATCTCCAGCACCCGATACACAGCAGGCACCCATTCCGCGGGCAACTACAGCAGCATGGGAAGTCATACCACCACGAACAGTCAGGATACCCTGAGCGGCAGCCATACCCTGAATATCTTCTGGAGATGTTTCAAGACGGACAAGAATAACCTTTTTGCCTTTTGCAGCTTCTTCAATGGCTTCTTCAGCAGAGAATACGATCTGACCGGATGCAGCTCCAGGAGAAGCAGGAAGTGCAGATGTAATCGGTTCTGCTTTTTTAAGTGCTTCTGGATCAAAGTTTGGATGAAGCAGAGCATCAAGCTGCTGAGGTTCAACCATCATTACAGCTTCTTCAGGAGTAACAAGTCCTTCATCAACCATGTCGCAGGCTACTTTTAATGCAGCCTGAGCAGTTCTTTTACCGTTACGAGTCTGAAGCATGTAGAGTTTTCCATTTTCAATGGTAAACTCCATGTCCTGCATATTCTTATAATGTTTTTCAAGTTTAGAGCAAATATCTACAAACTGGTCAAACGCAGCTGGAGCGATTTCCTTGAGCTGATCGATTGTATTTGGCGTACGAACACCAGCAACAACGTCTTCGCCCTGAGCGTTCATCAGGAATTCACCGAACAGTTTGTTTTCACCAGTTGATGGAGAACGGGTAAAGGCAACACCAGTTCCGCAGTTATCACCCATATTACCAAATACCATCATCTGTACGTTGACAGCTGTACCCCAATCAGAAGGGATATCATTCTGACGACGGTAGTAAATGGCACGTTCGTTATTCCAGGATTTGAATACTGCTTCGATGGAGTCCATCATCTGTTCAGCTGGTTCGGTTGGGAATTCTTCATTGAGCTGTTCTTTATAGAAAGCCTTGAAGCGTTTAACGAGTTCCTTCATATCTTCAGCATCGAGATCAAGGTCGTTCTTAATTCCCTTTTCAGCTTTCAGTTCATCAATAATTTCTTCAAAACGTTTCTTGGAAAGTCCTTTAACAACATCCGAGAACATCTGAATAAAACGGCGATATGAATCGTATACAAAACGCGGATTCCCTTTTGCAGCCATGGCTTCCGCTACTGTGTCATTGATTCCAAGGTTTAAAATGGTATCCATCATACCCGGCATGGAAGCACGGGCTCCGGAACGTACAGATACTAACAGAGGATTGTTTGCATCCCCGAATTTTTTTCCTGTCTCTTCTTCAAGAGTTGCAAGGAATTCCATGATTTGGGCTTTGATATCATCATTGATTACTTCGCCGTCTTCATAGTACTTATTGCAGGCTTCAGTAGTAATTGTGAATCCATTAGGCACAGGCATTCCAAGCTTGCTCATTTCAGCAAGGTTGGCGCCTTTACCACCAAGGAGTTCACGCATGTTTGCGTCGCCTTCATTGAAAAGATAGACGTATTTCTTTTCCATTGATTCTTTTCCTCCTAAGTAAAGCGTTTACACGGTGTATGATACACTACTTTGTTCACAAAATGAAAGAACTTTTCAAAAAGCTGAAAGTCTGTTTTGTAATTAAGATTAAAAATCACAAAATAGGTTACAAATACAACGAAATATTGCCATATTCTTCGAATTTGTACAATATTTTTTCAAACTTGATTCCCATTATTTTTCCAAGTTTATCGATTATTGCAATATTTTGAATACAAATGACCTGATTCTCAGACTGTCAAAATTTTTATTTATTCCCAATGCTGAAATTTCTGAAACAATCATCAAAAAGAGAATTATTCGTTTTAAAGTACATCAGCTTTTCTCAAACCCATTACATAAATGAAAAAAGAGTCCTGATGGACTCGGAAGCAGAACATTTCATTTGGATTGAATCAGTCTTTGATCTGGATTTTTTCGAATGATAAAGGAAGGCCGATCTAAATTGTCTTTGATCTGTTCTCTTGTTTTAGAGCAGACCAGATAAAGTGAGCAATGGTTTTTACAATCAAGATTTCTTTGTGGATTGCCCAGAAACTGCTCCAGAAGTTTCATCTGATCTTTATATCGGATCAGATCTTCCTGATCCAGGATGATTATAGGCCGTCTGATCAGGGAAGGATTGTGCTGAAGAAATTTACGAAAACGGATCAGATCTTTTTTCATCTGTTCCGAATCTGTTTTGTTCTGATCTGAAAACTCATCTTCCTCTTCGCCAGCTGAAACTGGCTCTTTTTTTCGGTTCTTTTGCGAATTATGAAGCTCCAGTGATTTTTTCAGGTAAAATGGCAAAGAACTTTCACAGACCAGATCTTGCGGATTGGAAAGTGCAATCAGCTGATCGCTTAATTCGTCATCCAGCAGCAAAGCATACAACGGGATATCCTGGTATTCAATCGTCCGTTCTTTAAACCACGCTTTGACTTTTTTAGAGCGAACACAAGCGGGCTGACTTATGAGTTCAATCATCAAATCTTCCTCTCACTATTTCCTGAAATTAGGTTTACCATTACCATTGTACAGATAAAAGCAAAATGTGGAGGATGATTTGAAAAGACAATTCAAATTCCGAAAGATCCTCTCGTCTGGAATATCCATAATCAGCCCACCACTGATTAGAAAGGAACCCTATGAAAACCATGTTAAGCGGGATCAAGCCGACTGGCCGGCTGACCCTTGGAAACTATATCGGAGCCATTGGCGAATTCATTAAATATCAGGACGAATACGATATGTATATTTTTATCGCCAACGAGCATGCCATTACTGTACCAATTGAAGCTAAGGAGCTAAGAAAAAATACAAAAGATCTGATTGCTCTTTATTTAGCTGCTGGACTGGATCCAGAAAAGGTCACTCTGTTCATGCAGACGGATGTGCCGGCTCATGCAAAACTGGGTTGGATCATGACCTGTCTCTCAGGCTATGGTGAACTTCAGAGAATGACTCAGTTTAAAGACAAAATGGCTAAACAGGAAACTGGAATTACTGCAGGACTTTACGCTTATCCAGCATTGATGGCGGCTGATATTCTTCTGTATGATCCTGATTATGTCCCTGTTGGGGTTGATCAGTCTCAGCATGTTGAACTGACCCGTGATTTAGCTGAACGCTTCAACCATCGATATTCTGATACCTTTAAACTGCCTCAGCCACTGGTCACCAAAGTTGGAGCAAAGATTTATGATTTGCAGAATCCGACAAAGAAAATGTCCAAGTCTGAAACCAATCCAAAAGGCGTTATTGACCTTCTTGATGATCCAGCTGTAGCCAGAAACAAAATCAAGGCTGCAGTCACTGATTCTTTAGGTGTCGTCCGTTTTGATCCTGAAAATCAGCCTGGCGTCAGCAATCTTTTAACAATACTTTCCGCTTTGACTTCTGAAGACATTGACTCGATCGTTGCCAGATATGAAGGCAAGGGATACGGCGAATTGAAAAAGGAAGTTGGAGATGTTGTATATGACTTCTTGACAAATCTTCAGGCTCGATACAAAGAAATCATCGATTCGGGAGTTATTTATGATGTATTAAAAGATGGAGCTTCAAAAGCCAATCAGATCGCTGAAAAGAAAGTCCGTAAAGTCTATAAAAAAGTTGGTTTTACAATCTAATTTCAGAAGAGTCTATCAAAACAAAGATTCATTTTTATTTAACCATTTAGAGATTAGCTATACGGCCAATCCTTTATTACAGCTCCGGAATGCAGGTTTTCGGAGCTTTTTTTATTCTGTTCTGAACTGCTGGTTATTCACTGTAAATTATTTTCAATATCGTATCCTGATTTACATTTTTGTTTCATCTGGATTGACTCGAATTTTTATCGGTGGTATCTTTCCACCATCAAAACCGTTGAAGCGGAGATAACGGCGACAATGCCATCAAAGAGAGTCCGGGCTGGTGGAATCCGGATATGAAACAAACCGTCAAATGGACCGCTGAGGGAGCTGTCAAATGCCTGTGGCAAAGTATTCAGCTACGTCAGATTCACGTCACGAATCAGGGATATGTTTGTATCCTGCAAGCGCACAGCGATCGCTGTGAATTCAAGGTGGCACCGCGGATCCTTTATGTCGATTCGTCCTTGACAGAACTTTACCCAATTTCTGTCGAGGACTTTTTTTGTTCCGGCAGACAGGAGAAAAAACGATGCAAAACACTTCTTCCATTCCTACTCTGGCAGATGCTTTACAGATTTCCTTTTCGCCAGAATATTCTGATTATCAAAAGCTATTGAGTAAAAATCCAGACTGTTCGTTTTTATTCAAAGTTGAAATTTCACTTGCAGATCTTCATGCTGCTTTACCTCGATCTTTAGAAGATCTTGCCCGATTCTTTCTGATCACCGATTCAGATCAGCCGATCTTTTTAATGGAATCAAAATCGAACAATCACGAAAATGGACGGTATTCCTTTCTGGGAATTCATCCATCAGATCATTTGGTTCTCAATCAGGGAGTCATTTATCGACTAGAAAACAATCACAGAAAAAAGATCACTGATTCCAAAACCAATCCCATCGAGTTTCTGAATGAACTGATTGCCTCGCGCAAAACCATTTCCCCTGATGACTTTCCTGGCTTTGCGAGTGGAATAGCTGGAATGTTCTCGTTTGAATTCTTTGCTCATTATGAGCCTTCCATTCCGGTCTTTCATCCTTTTGAAAATCATCAGATGTTCAATGACTTTGATCTGATGATCTTTGATGAACTGTACTGTATGGATCATCAAAGTGATCAATTCATGTTTTTAATCCGGATCAATCATCCGTTAAATCAAAACGAATATGAAACCTTCAGAAAAAAACAGATTCAAAAAATAGTCTGTGTTCTTGATGAATATGCCAAGTTTCAAGATTGTAAAAACCGTTCGAAAGAGAATGGATTCAAGCTCTTCCGAAATCTTAGCGGACGATTTCTTAGTCAGCCCAGACCTCAAAAATCAAAAGATCAGTATATGGAAATGGTCAAAAAAGCCAAGGTTCATATTGAAAATGGTGATATTTTTCAGATCGTTCTTTCAAATCCGATTCAGAGTCATTTTGAGGGTCATTTATTTGAAAGTTATTCAAGACTCAAGCAAAAGAATCCTTCGCCATATCTGTTTTACTTTCAATCCGATGAGCTTGAAGCAGCGGGATCTTCTCCGGAAACCTTAATTACCCTAAAGGACGAAATTTTAAAAACCTTCCCTTTGGCTGGAACTCGAAAGCGAGGATTCAATTCATTTGAAGATCTAAAGCTTGAGCAGGATCTGCTTAGAGATCAAAAAGAAAGAGCTGAGCATTCCATGCTGGTTGATTTAGGAAGAAACGATCTAGGAAAAGTCTCGGAACCAGGAAGTGTTCATGTCAGTCAGCTCATGAACGTTCTTCGTTATTCAAAAGTCATGCATTTGGGTTCAGAAATCACCTCGACCATAAAAAAAGATCTTCCTAAATTAGATGCTTTCTGTTCTGTCTTCCCTGCTGGAACGCTTTCAGGAGCACCAAAAATTCGAGCCTGTCAGCTGATTCATGATCTTGAAGCTAAACGAAGAGGATTGTATGGCGGAGCCTTTGGATATCTTGATGACCGTGGAAGCATGGACTTCTGTATTGCCATTCGTCTTGCCTATCAAAATCAGGGATTACTAACCATTCAATCCGGTGCGGGCATCGTATATGATTCAGATCCTCAAAACGAATATGAAGAATGCTTGGCGAAAGCCAGTGCCGTCATCGAAACGCTTCTGGAGGTTTGTCCATGCTCGTACTGATCGATAATTACGACAGCTTTACCTACAATCTGGTCCAAATGGCTTTTGACTATGATAACGATGTTCGCGTCTATCGAAATGATGCCATCAATTCCCAAACGATTCGGAACCTGAATCCCGATGGAATTATTTTTTCTCCGGGGCCAGGCACTCCTGAACAAAGCGGAAATATGAAGCAGATTATTCAAGATCTTTATTCTGAATATCCCATGCTGGGAATCTGTCTTGGTCATCAGGCCATTGGTGAAGTTTTTGGATGCAGGATCAACAAAGCGGCTCAATGCGTTCATGGCAAGCAGGATCAGATTGAGATCCTTCATCAGAATGCAGTCTTTGATCATCTTCCTTCCTGTATCAAGGCTGGCCGATATCATTCCCTGGCAATCGATCCAGAGAACTTCAGTAGCGATCTTCAGATTGATGCAAGAAGCAGGGATCAGACCATTATGGCTATTTCCCATAGAATCTATCCAGTTTACGGAATCCAGTTTCACCCGGAATCGATATTGACTCCATTGGGATCAGAGATTATCAAAAACTTTATTCACATTACAAAAACGGTAAACCTCAAGTCAATAAGCAAAGCAAAACCGTAAAATACTGCACATAAATACAACCAATGAATACAAAAGGAGAACTGTCATGATCAGAGAAGGAATCCAGAAAATTATTAACCACGAAACACTCAGCTTTGATGAATCCTATCTTTTAATGAACGAAATCATGAGCGGACAAAGCACCCCAACGCTGAACTCATCCTTTCTGACCGCCCTGTCCTGTCGAAAAAACATTCCAGAAACCCCGGATGAAATTTCAGGCTGTGCCAGAGCGATGAGAAGTCAGGCTTTAGAGCTTCATCTTTGCGATGGCCTGCTTGAAATTGTAGGAACTGGCGGTGATCACAAAGGAACGTTCAATATCTCCACGGCGGCTGCGATCATTTGTGCGGCTGCTGGAGCAAAGGTAGCCAAACATGGCAATCGAGCAGCTACTTCCAATTGCGGCACAGCTGATTGTCTTGAAGCATTGCATGTCAATATCAATCAGTCTCCAGGGCTTTGTAAAAAGCTGATCGATGAATGTGGAATCTGTTTTCTGTTTGCGCAGAAATATCATTCTTCAATGAAACATGTGGCTTCCATTCGAAGAGAACTTGGCTTTCGAACCATTTTCAATCTTCTTGGACCCTTAACCAATCCCGCCTTACCGGATTATCAATTGCTCGGAGTCTATGATTTTTCACTCATCGAACCAATGGCTTTGGCATTGATGAAATTGGGTCTCAAAAGAGGAATGGTCGTCTGTGCGCAGGATGGCATGGACGAAATCTCGCTTTGTTCTAAAACAGACGCCTGTTTCTTTGATCATGGAGAACTGACTCATATAGTCATTGATCCAGCAAATTATGGATTTGAATATTGTAAAGAATCAGATTTGAAGGGATCTACGCCACAGGAAAATGCAAAAACAATGATTCAAATCCTGAATAACGAAGATTCTTTTCTCAGAGATGCCGCCATCCTGAATGCAGGTTTTGCCTTGTTTATCTGCAATCAGGCAGAAAATCCAGAAAAAGGAATCGAAATAGCCAGAAAAGCCATTGAATCCAAGGCTGCAATAAATACGCTCAATCAGCTGATCCGATTATCCAATGAAAAGAACGGTCTCGAAAATAATGATTTTGAAAATGATGATTTACAAAATGAACCATCAGGACGGCAGATATGAATAACAATATTCTTGAAAATCTGGCCAGGGCCTCCTTTGAACAGACTCAGGAAAGAAAGCTGCTGCTCTCAGAACAGGAACTAGACCAAGAGGTTTTAAAAAAGATTAATCAATTTGAATCTGAGATATGTCCATCGAAAGGCTTTCGATTCTTTCAGGCCATCATACAGGGAAAAAATGACAACAGTCCTGCTTTAATCTGCGAATGCAAAAAGGCTTCTCCGTCTAAAGGAGTCATCTGTGATAACTACGATCCAGGATTTATTGCCAGAGCCTATCAGGAAGCAAAAGCCGATGCCATCTCTGTTCTTTGTGAAAACTCAGGATTTCAGGGCTCTGTCCTGGATTTAAAAGCAGTCTGTCAGAATGTATCGATTCCCGTTCTTCGAAAGGATTTCATTACGGATCCTTATCAGGTTAAGGAAGCTTTTGTGTATGGTGCTGATGCGGTTTTATTGATTGTCTCAATTCTGGACGATCAGCAATTAAAAGTGTTTCTTGATCTGTGCCTGAAACTTCACCTGGATGCTTTAGTAGAATGCCATGATCTTTCTGAAATCAGAAAAGCCATCCAAACCGGGGCCAGAATTATTGGAGTTAATAACCGCAATTTAAAGGATTTCTCCGTCGATTGTTCAAATTCATTAAACCTGAGAAATCAGGTTCCTGACTCCATCCTGTTTGTCAGCGAATCTGGATTTACCTCCCGTACAGATATTGAAATAGCCCTGGCGAATCAGGTCGATGCCGTTTTAATTGGTGAGGCATTAATGAAATCAGACGATAAAATTCAAAAAATTCGAGAACTCAAAGGTCTCGTACCCAGCAGCCTTTATGAGAAGAAGTTAAATGGTTTAAACCTGAAAAAAGCCACTCCTTTTATTAAGCTCTGTGGAATTCAAACAAAAGAAGACGTTGATCTGATCAATCAATACCATCCGGATCGGATTGGTTTTATTCTGGCTCCCCGATCAAGACGCTCTGTTTCTATAAAACAGGCCCAGGAGTTATCGAACTTTTTAGATCCAACAATTGAAATCACAGCTGTTTTTCTTAAACCAGATGATGAAGATTGTTTGCAAGCTGTCTCTTTTGCAAATCGAATTCAGATCCATCAGCCAAAAGATCCCGAGCAGATTTGCCGGCTGAAACAAAAGATCAAAATTCCGGTCATTGAGGCCTTTGGTATTCGATCTTCTCAGGATCTAGAGGCAGCTTCTCGATCTGTTGCTGATGAAATTCTGTTAGACGCATCCTGTCCAGGAAGCGGGAAGAGTTTTAATTGGAATCTGCTCAAAGATTATGATCGGCCTTTTATTCTTGCAGGAGGTATCGACTCTTCAAACATCCAGCAGGCTCTCTCTTTTAATCAGATCCAGGGAATCGATCTGGCCAGTTCCATTGAATCCATGTCGCCCGAAGGAAACATTTTTAAAGATCAAGATAAGATCGAAACCATGATGAAGCTTTTCAAAAAAGAAATACAAAGAATACAGGATCAGGCAATCAATCCCCAAACGATCAAATTGCAAACCAATAAATATCACCGTACCAATAACGGAAAATATGTATCCTGAAGAAAGGAATTTAAATATGATGGAGTGTAAACCAGTTTCACGAGGCCGTTTTGGTCTTCATGGCGGACAATATGTCCCCGAGACGCTGATGAAAGCTCTGATCGAGCTGGAAGAAGCGTATGACTACTATAAAAATGATGATGAGTTTCAGAATGAGCTCAAAGATCTGCTGAATAATTACGCAGGCAGACCCAGCAGGCTCTATGAAGCCAGAAAAATGACGCAGAACCTGGGCGGAGCCCGGATCTTTCTTAAACGAGAAGATCTCAACCATACCGGAGCTCATAAAATAAACAATGTTTTAGGTCAGGCCCTGCTGGCCAGGAAAATGGGTAAAAAAAGAATCATTGCCGAAACAGGTGCCGGTCAGCATGACGTAGCCTGTGCCACGGCTGCAGCATTACTCGATCTTGAATGCGTCGTCTATATGGGCGCAGAAGATATCGAAAGGCAGGCCTTAAATGTTTACCGTATGAAGCTGCTCGGAGCCAGCGTCGTATCAGTTACCAGTGGTACAGGAACCTTAAAGGATGCAGTCAGTGAAGCCATGCGCGAATGGTGTTCAAGAATTGAGGATACTCATTATTGCTTAGGCTCGGTCATGGGACCTCATCCATTCCCGACAATCGTCCGTGATTTTCAGGCTGTAATCTCTGAAGAAATAAAAGAGGAACTGCTAAGAAAAGAAGGACGTCTTCCTGATTGTGTCATTGCCTGTATAGGTGGTGGAAGTAATGCCATTGGCAGTTTTTATCATTTCATCGAAGATAAAGCAGTCCGGCTGATTGGCGCAGAAGCGGCTGGACGCGGTATAAATACCAAAGAAACGGCAGCCACCATTCATGTTGGTAAACCAGGAATTTTTCATGGGATGAAATCCTATTTCTGTCAGGATGAATTTGGTCAGATTGCTCCTGTTTACTCCATATCGGCTGGACTGGATTATCCAGGAATCGGACCAGAACATGCTCATCTTTATGACACGGGTCGGGCTGATTATGTTGCGATCACGGATGATGAAGCCGTTGAAGCCTTTGAATATCTATCGAAAACGGAAGGGATTATCCCGGCTATTGAATCAGCTCATGCCATTGCTGCCGCAAAAAAGATTGCTCCTTCGATGGACAAAGATCAGATTCTTGTCATTACGCTTTCAGGCCGTGGAGATAAGGACTGTGCTCAAATCGAAAAGTATTGTTCCAACAGAGATTCAAAATTTACAAATTGTGAGGTGATCTGATGTCTGCACTATCAAAAGCGTTTGCCAGTGACAAAGCATTCATACCTTTTCTGACTCTTGGTTTTCCGGATCTTGAAACCACAAAGCAGAATATTTTAGCCGCCCAGAAGGCTGGAGCCAATGTGATTGAGTTAGGAATTCCCTTTTCAGATCCAACGGCTGAAGGCCCAATCATTCAACAGGCCAGTCTGATTTCCTTAAATAACGGCTATACGACAAAGGATTTTCTGAATTTCGTCTCTTCCATCAAAGATGAAATCCATGTTCCGCTGGTTTTTATGACTTATTCAAATGTCGTCTTCAGCTATGGCATTGAGCAATTCATGAAAGAGGCAAGTCAAAGCAAAATTTCAGGAATCATACTGGCAGATCTTTCATTTGAAGAACGTGAAGAATTTGAATCAGTGGCTAAATCTTATCAGATCGATATGATTAGCATGATTGCTCCTACTTCTCAAAACCGCATTGCAAAGATCGCAAAACAGGCCAGTGGATTTATTTACCTGGTTTCATCACTAGGAGTCACCGGAATGAGATCTTCTCTGAATCAATCCTTAGAAGGAATCATCGAGCAAATCCGGAAAGTCAGTGATGTTCCCATTGCGGTAGGTTTTGGAATTTCAAATCCAGAACAGGCCAGCCAGATGGCACAGATTGCAGATGGTGTGATTTGCGGATCGGCGATCATCAAAAATATATTTGAATCCCAGAAGGATAATCTGCCAGTACCTGATCAGGTCTATTCATTTGTGTATGATATGAAGCAGGCAGTTTCCTGCTAAGAAAATAATGGATCTGCTCATCCTTCCTGCTGAGCTTTCAACAGGTGGGATGTGCAGATCCTTTTTTTGCTGGATTTCTTCTTTTCAAACATTCTTATGATCGAGGATAATAAGAATTCTTTATTTAAACCATTTACAGACTTTTGGAAGATTTCACAATTCGATTTTCCTGATGATCAAAAGGAACAAAATGAATCTTTGCATTTGTCAGAGCATTCCAATATCGATCATTCATCTTCAAATCGTATCGTTCCAGAAAATACTGGTCTGTAGCCTGCCATACGAAAACCCATCCTACAATATCGAAGATTTCGGACAGATACGGTTTCATTCCGATGGATTGAAGAATTACCATCACAGCTAAAATTGCAGCTCCAATCAGAAACAGAACAATGGATGTAGTTGTATTCCATTTCAGATGGACTCGGTTTTCGATCTGAAGGTTTTCGTAATAGTTATGAATCGCCTCTGTACAGATTTGTTTTTGAAAATGACTGAGATGCTCTGAAGAAATTTCTATGATCAGTTGGGAATCCTTTTTTTAGATTTAAAGGTTTGATCCCATTTTCCAGAAACGAGACCACTTCTGAAGAGATGACTGGCTTATTTGAATAAAAGTCAGAAAGCAGATCATGATCATCGCGAATGATCATATGGACCAGCTTGATTGTATTATGGTCAGAATTTTGAACCTGGACCAATTTTCTGAAATCTTCATTTCGATCTTTATTTTTACAAACTGTATTGTTTTGATTCATCGGTTTATCTCATCCTTTCAGTTGAAATCACTCTTATGATTTCAACATTACCACCAGTAATCGAAACATCTCAAATTGCATAGCCTGTCAAAAAAATCAATGCTTTTTGTTAAAGAACCGCAAACAAAAAATCTTCATAAGTCTCATTGGATAAGACAAGACTTATGAAGAGTTCAATTCAGGAATATCGGAATTCAAAACAGTAGATTAGGACTGTCTCATCAAGAGAAACAGATCAGATTCATCAGGTCTTCCCTGTGTCTTGCTGATTTTTAAATCAGGTAGAAAGCAATCAATACCAGAATACCAAGAACGATACGGTACCATCCGAAGATTTCGAATGTATGAGTCTTAACATACTTCATTAATGCCCGAATCGCAAATAATGAAACGACAAATGCAATCAGCGTTCCCAACAACAGCAGTCCAATCTGTGACATGGTAAAGACGGTCCCTGACATTAAAAACTTAACAACTTTAAGCAAGGAGGCTCCGGCCATGATTGGAACGGCAATAAAGAAAGAAAACTCTGAAGCAACAGGCCTGCTGCACCCCTGATACATCCCACCCAGAATCGTGGCTCCAGAACGGGATGTTCCTGGAATTAAGGCAAGACATTGAAAGCAGCCAATAATAAAGGCATTTTTGAATGTCAGTTTATTCAGGCTGGTAATCTTCGGGGTTGAAGGGTGTCTGGAAACAATAATGAAGATGATTCCATAAACGATTAAGGTCACCGCAATGACATATGGAGCGGACAGATAATCATCAATAATGTCATCAAGGAGCAATCCGACAATTCCGGCTGGGATACATCCAATAATCACCTTGATCCAAAGCTGCCAGGTCTGTTTTTTCTGAACTTCAGTCTTTTTTGGAGACCATGGATTCAGTTTATGAAAATAAAGAACGAGAACGGCAAGAATCGATCCAAACTGGATAACCACCTTAAAAACATTGAAAAATTCTGCCGGTTCCAATGGCCAGAGCGCATTGAAGAGAATCATATGTCCTGTGCTGGAAATCGGCAGCCATTCAGTGATTCCCTGAATGATTCCCAGGATGATAGTCTTTAAAATATCAATCATTTGATTTCAGATTCCTTTCCTTGACTCACAGCGGTTTTGTTTCGAACCAGATCCTTGAAGATTTCACCGCGAACTTCATAATTTTTAAACTGGTCAAACGAAGACGTTGCAGGACAAAGCAGGATGACTTCTCCAGCTTTCGCATCGTTCATAGCGGCATCCAGTGCCTGTTCCATCGTTTCATAAGAACTCTGGCGGGAAAACAGATCAGAGAATACATCTTTAATTTCTCCAAAAGAGTAACAATGAGCGATACGGTCATCAAACTCCGTAAGTTCTGAGTAATCGATTCCCTTGTTTTTTCCTCCGCACAGCAGACGGATTCCAGATTCAAAACTCGATAAGGCTGCCTTTGCGGAATGAGTATTTGTCGCCTTTGAATCGTTGTAATAGCGAACGCCATTCTTTTCCAGGATATATTCAATACGATGTTCTACTCCAGGAAACTCAGAGATGACCTCCTGAATCTGATGCGAGCTTACACCCATAAAATAAGCCATAGCCGCTGCCATCATCGCATTCGCCAGATTAAATTCACCAACCAGCTTCAGATCTTTCTTGTTAAAAAGTACAACATCATTCAGAAACACTTCCCCTGTATTCCGATCAATTCTCAAATCTGCGTTATCATCCTTCAGGGAAAAACGAACAACTTCTGGCGTGATCGGTTCGTATTTTTCGAAATATTTCATAATGGTTGGATCATCAGTATTCAGGATAAAGAGATCTTCCGGTTTCTGATTCTTAAAAATTCTGAATTTGGAATCATAATACTCATCCAGGGAATTCATATAATCCAGATGATCGGGGGCCAGATTGGTGATCGTACTTGCATGACAGGAGAACTCATCAATACCAAGCAGCTGAAAATTAGAAAGTTCCAGCGCAACATCCAAAGGAATATCTCCATTTTCAAGGACAATCTCAGAAAGAGGAATTCCAATATTGCCAGCCACCTGCGCATTCGGATCTTTCTTTTTAAGCATTTCATGAAGAAGGGTTACTGTCGTCGTTTTTCCATCCGTGCCGGTCACAGCCGCATAATTAAATTTTGGGGCTGCCTGGTAGGCCGTCTCGATTTCCGTATAAATCGGAGTCTTTTTATTTAGAAAATGAGCAACTAAAGGAGCCTTATATGGAATTCCAGGATTTTTAACCACGTAGTCAAATTGTTCTTCATATAGAAAATCTGGATGACCCTCATCCAGAACCCGAATTCCCAGGGATTCAAGTTCTTCTTTTTGTGCTGCTGGCTTCATATCCGTTAAAGTTACATTATTTCCATTTTGTCTTAAAAGCTTAGCTGCAGCATTTCCGCTTCTCGCTGCTCCAATCACCAGAACATTCGCCATTTTACATTCCTCCTAACCAGAGTCCGATCAGCGCAAAGAGCGCCCCAAATGCCCAGAAAACAGTATCGACTTTCCATTCACTCCATCCCTTTTTCTCAAAATGATGATGAACTGGAGACATCAGGAAAATCCGTTTATGCGTTCTCTTATAATAGGTCACCTGAATGATTACTGAGAGGGTTTCAGCAACGAAAACCCCGCCGATCACAATCAGAGTCAGCTCCTGTTTTAAAACCATAGCCAAAGCCGCTAAAAGGCCTCCTAAAGCTAATGAACCCGTATCGCCCATGAAAACTTTTGCCGGGTGAACGTTGTAGCGCAAATATCCAAGCAGGGCCATAAAAATCAAAAAGCAGATCGCCGCCACATCAAACATCTGCTGCCATAAGGCAAAGATAAAAAATGGAACAAGAGCAATTGCCGATAATCCGGCACAAAGTCCGTCAACTCCATCGGAAAGGTTGACCGCATTTGTGGTTCCGGTAAACATAAAGAAGACCACCAGGAAATAGAACCACCCCAGGTTTACAGTTAATCCAGTTCCTGGAATGATGATATCGGTTGAATTATGCATTTGATACAGAAAGAATACCAGAATAGCCAGAATTGACTGCATGGCAAATTTAATTGCAGGCTTTAATCCGGTGTTGTCTTTCTTTACAGCAATAATATAGTCGTCCAGAAAACCGATCAGTCCATACCCGACAAATGAAATCCAGATGATCAGGGTATTGTTATCCATTTTGAACGGTGAAAATAAAGAACAAAGTGTATACACAACAAGCGGAACGATGATAAAAGCCAGTCCACCCATTGTCGGCGTTCCTGTTTTCTTCTTATGCGAAGCTAAGCCCTCTTCCCTTTCGGTCTGTCCAAATTTGAGCCGATGAAGTACGCGAATCAGCCAGGGCATGGCAAGCAGTACAATGATCAATACCGCAAAACCTTCCAAAACCATCCATAAAAGGTCCTGCGAGCTCAGGTTGATAGTATTCAATTTAAAATCCCTTCTTTCAGTCGTGTCGATTATATCACAGGGATTTCAAGCTTCCTGCACCCTGGTCTCATATGGCCCATCCCATACCAGTTTGTAATGACAATGGCTTTCAAAACGACTGTTTTGATCCAAATCCAAAATAAAATCCAATCAAAACCGATTGACCATCATCAGAATAACTCAGTCCTGTTCACTGGATCTGATCCTCTGAATCAGACGTATACAGAGTGCTGCCTTGTTAAGACCAGACCTGGTTTATCTAAGATAATGATTATATTTTCAGGTTCATTTTGTCATTTGATGATTTTTGTCTGAAATTAATCTGCGAATTCGATGAAAACAGAAAAAATGGGACAATCATTTCGTTACAGTGGATTTTTTTACTGTATCCCTCTACAATAGGCATTCGTGATGGGATTTATATGGCTTATGGATAAGCACTCTGATCAGGCCCGCAGATCCCTCAGAACTGCATAATAAGCAGACCTCTATCCTCTGATTTTCTTGAAAAGAAAGTCGTTGAGTGATAGACTATCAAAGCGGAACTGAAAAGTACCGTTTTTTTTGGAGAAGGAGGGACGAATCAGATGTCAAGAAAATGTGCAATCTCCGGTAAAGGACCAATGTCCGGTAACAAACGTTCTCACTCCATGAGAGCTTCCCGCCGTAAATGGAACGTTAACCTGCAGAAAGCCACGATCATGGTTGACGGAAAACCTAAAAAGGTAAAACTGGCAGCCAGAACCATCAGAACCCTGAAAAAACAGGGCGCTATCTAAGTTAATTCATGCATGCATATAAAAAACCTGATATCTTCGGATGTCAGGTTTTTTATATGCTCTGTTTTTAGCTGCCAAATATGAATCTTATTGCTCAACTTTTATCTGTCAATCTGATTTGACTCCACCTCTGAATTCAAACTTAATCCTTTGGCTTGGGGCATTCTTTAACAATCGGATGTCTGATGATCGTTTTGCATTTTTCTGGAGCCGTTCGACGGGGATCGGAAAGATAAATTTCATGATGAAGTCGATCCTTTGAAAAGTCGTTTCGGTATCCATACTCCTGAATATAGTCATCCATCAAGGCAATGGTTGCTGGTTCATCATCATATGAACCGATATGCATGATCTGAACGCAAAGTCCTTCATCAATCTTCATGAATTCTACTCTGGAACAATCCAGTTTTTTCTTTTCTTTTGCCTGCTTCACTGCCCACTCAAAGTCTTTCTCGGTGATAAAATCCGGCAGGCGGATGACCGAAATCCAGTGAAAATCAGATTTCCTTGAATAATCGAAGCTTCCTTTGGACTGATTGGATGGCTGCCACCAGAATCCTTCAAGCGGTGGAACAACATATTGATAAAATCCTTCAATCTCATGGTCCGTTTTATAGCTCATCTTTAATGTATACGCAACAGCATACAAAGCTTCAATGGCCTTTTTATATTCTCCTGCTTCTTCATTCGGATCCCCTTTTCCCTGAACCGCGATAAAGTTTGCTGCTGGAACATCAATAATTTGCGGAACCTTCTTTGGCTGGTAAAGATCCTTCATTTCTTTTTTGAAGTCAAACATAACCTATTCCTTTCCAATTGAAATCTATTTGTTCATTCATATTTAATTATAGCTTGATCATCCTGATGCAGCCGAGTAGGTAAAATATCAAAAAAATCAGTCCGAAGACTGATTTGAAGTTAAGCGAGAGTTGGATAGAGGGTGGAAGGAACCTCGGCTGAATGCCAGGCTTTATAAACAACATTCGATTTTGGATCGGCAAAGCACTCCTCAAAAAATTCGAAATATTCTCCAGGGGTAACAACTCCGCTTTTATGCACAATGCCAGGATCAATCTGAGATAGAAGATCGGAGGCAAATAAGGAGCAGTTGTCTCCGAGTATCCAATACGTTTTCCATTGCGAACTGTAAAATTTCCTGAATTTTGCTCCCGTTCGAAAAGAAAGCCTGGAAGCATAATCAGATTCGTATTTATGGAAGTGTTCTCTGCCCAATGGATCCTGCTCAATGGGTGAATACCATCGATACGTATGATTGAATATGTCTCGGACAAGTTCTTCAAGTTTTGCTTCCTGTTGCGGATCAATATGCAGTCCATATTCAAATAATGTACTTCCTTCATAAATACAGCTGTTATTGATGTAAATGTTTGCTGGAACGGTAAAGAAAATCCCCGGACCGACACTGCGGAAAAATTTTTCTTCTTCTTTATCGTAATTGCCATAGGAGAACATGATACCCTGATATGAAAAGGTCATATGTCCAAATATATGTTCGCTTTTTAATCCCGTATGGATAAAGACACGAAGGTTAACTTCCTGATCGTTCTTTCGTTCTGAATAATCAGCCTTCTTACCCTTCATTTTGTTTAAAAGCATGTAACGTAAAATCAGGGAAGGCAATACTGAGACGAAATAGACCGGCAAAGCCGTCCATCTAGCAAAGGTGTACGATCTTGAAGACTGCGGATGCGAAAAGGCATAGATTTGATTAAACATCTGAAAAGCCTGAATTAACAGATAAATTCCAAACAGCCGCATTAAGATTCTTGAATCCATATCCTTATAGAACCAGGAAAAAAAGCATAAGAAACCATAAACGACAGTCATCAACGCATGGGCCCAGACATGATTCGATCGATCGCGTATATCTAAAAACCACTGAACTCCTTCACAGAACATATTAAAGAACATGTAGAAGGCAAAACAGTTGATGATCAGGTCCTCTGATTCAAGACGATGCATCCACAGAATAATCGCTCCAATCGTGCAGATCAAGGCACTTGCGATCATGAACCCCTGCGGTTTACGAATCGCCTGAAACCAGAAAACCCCTGCCGAAATACTCAATGCGCCAGCGACCAGATAAAAGAACAGATCAGCATTCAATGATGGATAAAAAATACATCCAAGGCCCAGCCCGAGAAACAGACAGCCAGCTACTAATTCCCATTGTTTTATTTGTTTCATGGGCCCATTATCCCATTCTCAGAATTGAAATGGGTTCAGGCTGACCAGTCATCCTACTAAAATTTGAAATTGTCTCAATATATCGGCTTTAAAAACGATTCCTGAAGATCTGAAAAAAATTCTTTACTGGCTGTCCCGAATATGAATTTATCAGATTTATTCAAGACTATAATAAGTACAACGAAAAAAAGACCCCCTGTAATCTCTGAAAGTTGAACCAGGTAGTCTTTTGACAGGCTGTAAACTCAGTATTCATACGTTGTCTGTGTCCGAACCATGTCTATCGGTTTTTTAATCGTGATCAGGCTTATAGAGCGGATCCTGCGAATCCAATGGACGGTATGGATGAATCACGCAGGAGACAACCGGTGAATTTTCCTTTTCGTATTCTTCCTGTAAGTAATCAAAATAGGTTCCAGGAGTGATCACACCTCTCATGCTTAGGATATCCGCTCCAATCATTCCCAACATCAGATCAGCAAATACGACACAGTTTTCTCCAAGAACCCAATAGGTTTTAAAACGTCCTTTTCGAATCTTATAAAATTTGGCTCCTGTTCGATAATGCAGCCGGCATCCATAATCGGACTCATAATCCCGAAAATGAAGATATCCATCTTCTCTTTCGATTCGGGTATACCACCTGTAGGAGGAATCGCGTAAATTCTGAATCAGATGATCCATCTGCTTTTCCTGTTCTTCGGTAATCTGGATGCCATACTCAAAGATTGTATTGTGCTCATATTGAATAATATTTGGCAGGTACAGGCAGAGCGGAACATTGAAGTATACTCCATCACCCAACAGTCCTCCTAAACGATCCGAATCATGATCATAGTTACCATAAGAAAATACAATATCCTTATAGGCAAAGGAGAAATGGCCGACTTTCTGAAACCCTTCCGGTCCAATATGAACCATGGCTTTCAGGATTGGCTCTTTATCGCTTTTTAAAGGATAGGTTTCAACATCCATCCCTTCCTTGAAATGGTTATTGATTTTTTGCAGAGTCCAGTCAGGGATCAATGCGGCAAAAACCGTCGGTAATGAAATATGAAATGTTCTTTTCCAGGTGTAGTTTGGATTGGTCAGATTCTGGATATCGGAAACGTAACGAATAGCCAGAAGTATGAAGTAGCACCCGAACAGCCGAATCAAAAATTCTTTTGAAATTCTCGGCGTGAATAACAGCAAAAAACCAATCATGATATATGCAGCTGAAAACATCCAGTTTAACAATGGTCTGCGCACACTTTCATAGATATAAATTCCCTGCTGAATAAGCATCGAGATCCCCATCAGCATCGAATAGGTTCCAAATGAAACTCGAATGACCCACTCTGGAATCATCGATGAAAACATCAGGACACTCGCAAAGGCAAAAGCCAGTACCGCAAGTAAAAAATGTCGAATGGAATGTCTGGAAAATCCTTTAATGACCAGTCTGAATCCATTGAATAAAGAAAAGATCAAAGCCGCATCCATGAAGAAATCCCAGACGATTCGCGGATCGAATACACAAAGAAATCCGACGATGAATAAGATAATAATTAAAATGATGCGAAAGATTCTGTCGAGTTTTTTCTGGCGCATTCATATCTCCTTTCTTTATCTGTTTATGGACTATTTCAAGAAATCTTTACCGGTATCCAGATATCAAAAACAAAAAAACCTGCATCGAATAAAAATCCGCTTCAATTTATTTCGATGCAGGATTCAGTCATTATATTTAAATGTTTATTATTTCTGCAAAAAGTCCAGATTGATTTTGACGTTTTTTTGACTTCTCGTGTTTATTATTCATACCAATCTTCATTATTTATACAGCCATTGACCATCATGTAAATCGGCTTTGAATACATAGAAGCCGCCCTGAATCGATTGTAACAATACCTGCTCTTTCATTTAAGAAATGGTTGGAAAGAGTAAGAACTGATGATTCACTTAAAAAATGATGATCTAACGGATATTGAAAATTTTCCAATGAAATCGTTGATTCTCCGATTGAGAAAAAAGAAATGTGATCTGCATTGGATGGAATTTCATGAACTCCTTCATTCAGGATCCAGGCTTTCTGCATTTCATCTTCGAGAATGATTTTATTAAACCGATAACTGATCAGCCGAAGATTGGCATAGGTATGATCGAGTCTTCCAGAAATACCACCCCATAAAATAATGGATTCATATGGATGAATTGAATCAAATTCCATAGCCAGCTTCATAGCCAGTTCAGAATCGGAATAATCTTTTCTGACAGGATACAAAATGCTTTCCTCTGGAATCGTTTCGCCTTCTTCAAGGGAATCAAAGTCTCCAAGTGCTCTTAGGACTGGCAGACCTGCTTCCATGATTCGATAGACGCCTGAATCAATTCCAATATAGTCTGCCTGATCATCGATGGGAAAATTCCTGGCGTGCGGAGTAATCAGATACAGAGTCTTTCCAGTGCTCTGTAATCTGGCAGTTCGGGTTCTACTTAAATCCATGGATTTTACTTCTTCCTGCACAGGACACAAAGAGCCGTTTTGAACTAATTCTGTCATCGTAATGAATCAACGGCATCGCAGATATCGTTTTTAAAGACATAACTTCCTGCGACCAGAACATCTGCACCAGCTTCCCTGGCCAGTTTAGCCGTCTGATCATTGATTCCACCATCAATTTCAATTCGATAGCCAAGATGGTGATTCTCTCTGTAATCTTTCAGCCAGGAAAGCTTGGGCAGCATATCCGGCATAAAGGACTGTCCTCCAAATCCAGGCTCTACACTCATCACCAGGACCAGATCCATTTTATCCAATACCGGTTCCAGAATCTGTACAGGTGTTTTAGGCTTTACAACTACTCCAGCCTTAATTCCACATTTGTGAATATGATCGAGCAAATCCGAAACCTTCTTCATATCATTTCCCAGAGCTTCACAATGGAAGGTGATCAGGTCCGCTCCAGCGTTTGCGAAAATATCCGAGAAGAAGACTGGATCGTTGACCATCAGATGAACATCAAGATAAAGCGGACTGGCTTTTTTGATTCCTTTAAGAAGATCTGGTCCAAAGGTCAGGTTAGGAACAAAGTGTCCATCCATGACATCAAAGTGCAGCCACTGGGCTCCCGACTTTTTGACTTCATCGAGCTGAGATTGAAGATTTGAATAATCCAGGGACAGAACACTTGGAGCAATAATGAGATCATCCATTTTAATTTCCTCTTTTTCTTTCAGGTTATTCCTATATATCGAAAACTGTAAATTTTCTATTCTGATTGACTGACAGAATTTACAAGCTGCATCTGATCAGCATACTATGAATTTTTCAGGAATGCAGATCAGAATACTGCTTATTGGCTTTCTGTTGATTAAGACAATGAGTTGATTTTCAGATATCAGTACTGTTTTTTCTTCAGATCGGCTTCAGTCAGAATCTGATAATAATCTTCATAGATCGAAGGGTTAATTCTGCCTTCCTGTAAAGCTTCTTTCACCGCACAGCCTGGTTCCTTAAGATGTCGGCAGTCGGCAAAACGGCATTCACCAATATATTGTTCAAAATCAGGAATTCGACTGTCAAGATCACTGACATCAAGCCGCGTAAAATCAAGAGAAGAAAAACCAGGTGTATCCGCCACTAAACCACCAGCCACTGGATGCAGTTCACAATGTCTTGTCGTATGTCTTCCGCGTCCGAGTGCTTTAGAAATTTCCTGAGTCCGCAGATGAAAATTTGGATCCAGGCGATTGAGCAAAGATGATTTGCCAGCTCCGGATTGTCCGCAAAGAACGCTGACCTTATCCTTGAGAATTTCTTCGAGTAATTCATCATCGCTGCCCGGATGAGAATAGAAAACATCGTATCCTGCTTTTTCATACCACCTAAGATCTTCCTCAATCTTTTTACGGCTTTCTTCATCCATCATATCCGACTTGGTCACGACAATTCTTGGACGGATATTGGCTAATAAGGAAAGAAAAATTAATCGATTGAGCAGATGCTCAGAATAATCAGGATCCTTCATACTCGTAACGATCAAGGCCTGATCAACATTCGCTACAAACGGCCGCAGCAGATGATTCATTCTGGGTAAAACATTCAAGATGATCGTCTGATCATCTTTATCTTCATATTCCACCAGGTCTCCCACTGCCGGTTTAAATTTCAATCTCTGCTTGCCGCGGACTGCAGCGACTGAAATTCTCTGATCATCCTGAATCGTGTACTGATTGGAGATAATTTTTATAATTCTTGCTTTAGGCATACTTGGATCGCTTTCCTGATTTAATCATAGAGAATCACCACACTGTCGGTTCCTTCCTGAGTGTATTCCGTTCCTACTGGAGGATCAGTGTAAGTTACCTGACCACTTCCTGACGAAGGACGAATCACAGCAGCAATTCCTCGATCATTTAAAAAATCCTTGGCTTCCTGGCTTCCCATACCGATCAATTCTGATGGAATCACGATGGTTGGATACTGAGAAACCGTGAAAATTATTTTCTGATTGCCAGTTGGATCGATTCGATCTCCTGGATTGAGTTCCTTTTGGGAAAGAATGATCCCGGGCAAGGTATTGGCCGCCCCCTGATATTCCACCTCGATATCGAGTTCAACTCCGTCCTCATGAAATTTATTCACTACATCCTGCATATACTGACCTGTGTAGTCTGAGATTAGATAGGAAGGCCCTTTGGATACAATCAGAGTGATGGGATCCTTCGTTGAAATCACCTGGCCGGCTTTTATGTCCGATTCAATAACCCGTCCAGGATCAATGGAATCAGAAACTTCCTTTTCGATCAGAACCTTGTCCGTATCAAAACCAGCATCAGCTAAAATCTTTGATGCCTGTTCTATCGAAGTATCGGCCAGATCCGGAAAGGTCTCATAACCCATAATACCTGAAATCTTAATAACTCCTGTTCCGACCAGAGTGATGCAGATCACACAGGCCAGAACAGCTCCAGCGCATCCAAAAATCATGGCTCTTGCCAGTCCAGACTTCTTTTTGGGCTGTGGTTTTGGAATGATTCTTTGTGAAGACGATTGATTGATTCGTGATCCTTTATAATCTGTCAGATTGTCTCTGAGATTGTTTCTTTTTGAAGAACTGATTGCGGCGCTCTGTCTTGAAGTCAGATTTCTCTGGGTTGATGCAGAGGTTTTGGCGGCAACAGTCTTTTTGGACGTCGTTATTCCATCATCTTTTTTAGCCGAAGGCAGAGCATTCAATCTTTGAGTTTTTAATACCAGTGGTTTTTCATTCTTTCTTCCAAAATCGAGACAGTGTTCAAGGTCTTCCTGCATTGCCGCTGCACTCTGGTAGCGTTCGGCAGGATCCTTGGCACTGGCGCGGATTACGATGTTTTCAATGCTCTGAGGGATCTGGGGATTAAACCGGCGAAGACTTGGAAGAGGTTCTGTCATATGCTTTAAGGTGATTTCAGCCGGATTATTTCCTCGAAAAGGAACCTGACCCGTCAGAAGTTCATAAAAGACTATTCCCATAGAATAAATATCAACCTTTTCATCCGGCATCATCCCTTGAGCGGATTCCGGAGATAGATAATGAGCTGAACCCATAACGGCATTATTATGGGTTAAGGAGACTGAACCATTGGCGATGGCAATCCCAAAGTCGGTAATTTTGAGCGTTCCATCAGATTTAACCAGAATATTCTGTGGTTTGATGTCGCGGTGAATAATCTGATGATGGTGGGCTGAAACCACGGCTGAAATCAGCTGTTTCATCATTGATAAAGCTTCCCTGTAATCCAGAGCTCCTCTTCTGACGATCAGCTGCTTGAGTGTCTGACCGCGAATATATTCCATCACAATATAATGAAGGCCATCACTTTCACCGACATCATAAATATCTACTACATTCGGATGCGAAAGGCGGCTTGCAGCTGAAGCTTCTCTGGTAAAACGAACCAGAGTCATTGGATCTTCTGAGAGCTTAGGCCTTAAAACTTTAATCGCAACTTCACGATTCAGAATTTCATCATGAGCCAGATAGACATCTGCCATACCGCCCTGCCCGATTAAATTAAGAATCGTGTAGCGCGAAGCTATGGTATGAAGTGTCTTATCCGTCATTGCGGTCCACCAGAATCACGGTACAGTTGTCGTGACCCCCTGCTTTATTGGCTAAATCAATCAGAATCTGCGTTTTTTCTTCCAGTGGAGCCTTCAAGGACAGAATCGATTCGATCTTACCATCTTCGACATAGCCTGAAAGCCCATCAGAACAGATCAGCAGCATCCGATAATCGGATTTTATTTTATTGACATCAATTCGAAATACCCGCCACACGCCAAGCGCATTGGTCAGAGTATTCCTTTTTTTATGGTGAATTGCTTCTTCCGGAGTGATTTTCTGCTGATTAATCAATGATTGAATGACCGAATGATCTTCAGACATCTGAATCAGCCCATCTTCATATAAAGCGTACAGTCTTGAATCCCCTACATTAAAGATGTAGGTACCAATCGAGGTAATCACAGCTCCAACCGCCGTTGTTCCCATACCACGGTTTTTCTTTGACCACATACTTTTGGCAAAGATCTGATCATTGGCCCGGTTGAGAGCCAATCGTAACCATTCATCCACTTCATAATCTTTTTTAAAAGGCTCAGCTTCCTGAAATTGATCTCCAAGCAGAGTTACTGCCAAATTACTGGCTACTTCTCCGGCAGCAGAACCGCCAATTCCGTCACATACGGCAACAAGCAGATCCCCGTTTGGATTTTCAGTTATCAGGAAGCTGTCTTCGTTGACCTGACGGCTTAACCCGATGTCACTTAAACCAAATGATTTCATTTCCTTCCCTTTCTGATTTCCTTAATCCGCAGCTGACCACAGGCCGCATCAATATCTGAACCATGTTCCTTGCGGATCGTGACTGCGATTTTTTCTTTCTTGAGCACATCATAAAACTTCATGGCTTCTTCCCGATTGACTGGTCTGAACCCATGTTCATCCACTGAATTATATGGAATTAAGTTAACATAACAGTTATAGGGTCTTAATAGTCTGGCCAGTTCTTTTGCATCCTCAACCGAATTATTCACGCCGTTTAACAGAATATATTCAAAAGTTAAGCGTCGATTGTTTTCTTTTGTGTAATAGTCAATGGCTTTCATCAGTTCTTCGAGCGGATAGGCTTTATTAATTGGCATCAATGAATCCCGAAGCCTGTTGTTTGGTGCATGAAGGGAAACGGCAAGATTGTATTGATAATGTCCATCCGCAAATTCATAAATCTTTGGAACGACTCCACAAGTCGAAATGGTGATATGTCTGCTTCCGATAGCTAAACCGCGGTCGTGATTTACAGTTTTTAGAAAATTCATCACATTTTCATAGTTATCAAAGGGTTCTCCAGTACCCATGACGACAATATGTGAAACTCTCTCATTGGATCGATCAAGTTCCTTCTGGATGGCCATGACCTGAGCGACCATTTCTGAGGCTTTCAGATTCCGGCTTTTCTTGGTCAGCCCCGATGCACAGAAAGCACAGCCCATATTGCATCCAACCTGTGAAGAAACACAGACAGAATTTCCATAATCAAAAACCATCATCACGCTTTCAAGCAGCGCCCCATCTTCCGTACGAAAAAGAAATTTACGGGTCCCATCTTTGGCGATCTGCTGACGAACGAGCTCAAGGGGAGTAAATTCAAACTCTTCACTTAAAGCTTTTCTGGTTTCCTTGGAAAGATTGGTCATTTCTTCAAAGGAGTCTACCCGGCTTTTGTAGAGCCAGTTATAAATCTGCTGAATTCTGAATTTTTTCCATCCTTTTGATACAGCCCAGTCTTCCATCTGTTCATAAGTCATATCATAGATGCTTTTTTTTCTCAGACTTTGTTCTGGGTGTTCAAGAAGAGAAACAGGATTCTTTTCCATTTCAGGCGAAACGTCAATCTGTTCATAAATATTCTGAATTTCCTGAACTTCTTTCTGAAGGTTCTCGTTCTCTTTATCCATACTTAATCCATCCTTTGTCTAGTATCAATGTTGAATTAAATCACAGTAAATTTTAAATACATAAATATCATATTTAATTAAATTGTAATTAAATAATAATATCGATTTCGGTGATTATTGTGCTCAAACCTCACTAATTTGGTTTAAGGCTCATTATTTATGTTTGTTAAAATATAAATTATGTGAATAAATTTGTTAATTATTTTTTACGAATCATTCTGGCCATATAAAATCCGTCGTGATTTCCATCGGGATAAAGCGTCTGCTGTTCATCCAGTTCAAAATCCGGATGATTCTTAAGGAATTTTTCGACCTGCTTTTCGTTTTCTTTTTTATTCAATGTACAAGTGGAATAAACAAGTCTTCCTCCAGTCTTCACAGCTTCTGATCCCTTTTCAAGCAGTTTAGCCTGAAGCGGAATCAACTGATCCATATCTTCAGGATTCAGCCTTAATTTCATATCTGGTTTTCTTGCCAGAACGCCATAACCTGTACATGGAACATCACACAAGACAAGATCATAATCCTTTGTGGGTTCAATCATTGTTGAATCAGCAGCCTTCGCGCTGATATTGGATAAATGCAGACGGTTCATATCCTGCTCAATCAGTCTGGCACGATGTTCATGCAGATCATAGGCATCGATATGACCTAAATTGTTCATCTGTTCCGCCATGATCATCGTCTTGCTGCCAGGCGCTGCGCAAAGATCTAGAACCTTTTCATTTTCACTTGGATTTCCATAAAGAGCGATAGCATAGCTGCCAGGATCCAGAATGGAAATCCGGCCTTCCCTGTAAAGCGGATCATTGGCTACTGAAGTTTTAGGATAAACATATAATCCATCCTGTACTTTTTGCCAGGATTCAATTTCTTTTCTTGATGCGGCTGTCTGATTGGTTGGGTTAATGGCTGCATAGACAGGAAGCGTATCAAGAGTAGCTTCAGCAAAAGCTTTTGCCTCTTCCATGGAATACTGCGCTTTCCACATTTTTACAAGCCATTCTGGAAGCGAAGTTTCCAGAGCCAGAGCCTTTATTTCATCTTCAGGAAGATCAAAGTATTCCCTGGTAACTTTGCGAAGAATGGCATTAATAAATGATGCCTGTTTTGATGAATTCTTTTTTACCAGATCCACCGCATCATTGATGACTGCATATTCTGGAACTTTATCCAGAAACAGCAGCTGATAGGTTGAAAAGGTCAGTAAAACCTGAAGTTTTCCTGAAACTTTCGTTTTTGCAAAGCGCTGCCAGGCTGCTTTGCAATAGACATAATTCTGCAGAGTTCCATAAAAGATTCGGCTGGCTAAGGCTCGATCTTTTTCCGGCAATTCCTGCAGATGATTTTTAAGATACAGATTCGAATACGTCTGATGAAGAACCACTTCACATAATGCATTCCACAGCCATTCTCTCATGATTATTCCTCCAGCATCATTGGATTCACATTGATCTCCAGTTTGACCTGCCGACTCTTTTCGTGATGTTTCTTCGCCACTTGCCAGCAGGTATTTCTTAAATTTTCAATCGACTTATCTTTAATCAGAATTCTGATACGGCTCTTTTTTTGACGCATGCTCAATTCGAGCGGTCCAAAAACATTAACACCCTGCTCACGGAGAGTTTTTACCCATTGATCAGCCATCGAATAGGCTAAAGTCGGATCTTCATGGATGAAAACCAGGCTGGCCATATAAATATATGGCGGATAAGTTCCAAGGTGCCGATAATTCATCTCCCGCTTAAAGAAAGCCAGATAGTTATGATGAACAATCGACTGCATGACATAATGTTCCGGATTGTAGGATTGGATATAAACTTCTCCTGGATATCTTCCCCGTCCGGCTCTGCCGCTGGCCTGTTCGAGCATCTGATAAGTCGTTTCAGCGGCTCGATAGTCAGCTCTGACTAAAGCGGCATCCGCCTGCAGGACTCCTACAAGAGTTACCTTTTCAAAATCAAGGCCTTTTGCGACCATCTGCGTTCCAATCAGGATGTCTCCATCCGCTTCAAAATCATTGAGCAGAATTTCATGGGCGTTCTTTGTTCTTGTTGAATCGGCATCCATTCGAACGATCTTCGCCTGAGGAAACAGATCCCGAACATTTTCTTCAAGCCGCTCCGTTCCCAAACCAACCACTGACCAGTTTCGCTTATGACAATTCGGGCAGACTTCAGGAACCGGATAATGCCTGCCGCAGACATGGCAGACTAAAGCCTGTTCTTTTTTATGATAGGAAAGAGGAATTCCACAATCTTCACAAAGCAGCACTTCCTGACAGGAAGCGCACTTCATCACTGGAATAAATCCGCGGCGGTTCAGAAGCAGAATTGTCTTTTCCTTTCGTTCGAGCCTTTTTTGAATCTGTTGGATTAAAGGAACACTGATTCCGCCAATGTTTCTTTCGCTTTTCATATCGATTAAATGAATCGCAGAAACGGTATTGCTGATTCTTCGTTCCATTTCCACCAGCTGATAAATTCCCCGAGCGGCTCTGGCATAGGAGTCCAAAGACGGTGTCGCACTGGCCAGGATCAATGGACAGTGCCAATAGTTGGCGCGAAAGATCGCAGCATCTCTTGTATGATATTTTGGTGTATTGTCCTGTTTATAGCTTGAATCATGCTCTTCATCCATGATGATGAGACCTAAATTCTTAAATGGAGTAAACACCGCCTTGCGGGTTCCAATTACGATCCCATAATCCATCAGCAAAGCCTTCTGATATTCAGAAGCCATTTCTGCTTTGGTTAGCCGGGAATGAAAAACCAGGACGGGAACATCAAAACGGCTGCAGACTCTTTCAATCATCATTGGAGTCAGTGAAATTTCCGGGACCAGGAGCAGAACACTCTTTTTTTGTTCGAGCGCTTTCTGGGCCAGGCGAAAGAAGATTTCCGTTTTGCCACTTCCTGTTACCCCATGCAATAAAAACGGGCGATGATCCCCATGCTCAATGGCAAATAAAGCCATACGCTGCGATTCAGTCAGCTCAGGAGGCTGCTTCAATTTTTTTTGATGAACAAGCTGATAAGTCTTCAGCTTGCTTTCAAGCCGAAGAAGCCCCTTTGCCTCAAGAGTCTTGATAATACTGGCTGAAAACTCTTTGCGAGCTTTGGAGCGGATAATTTCCAAAGGAAGAGCCTCATAGATTTCCTTTTGTTTTTTAGTCAGTTTCAATCGCTGCAGCTCATCTTCAGGAATCGGATCCTTGATCAGCCAGGTTTCAAACACTTCGCCACCCGCTTTGCTGGCTGGTTTGTAGGCAGCAGGCAGCATTGTCTTGAATACGGACATTAAAGAAGAAACGCTGTCTTTTGAAAGCTCAGAAGCCAGGTCAAAAAGCTCTCCATTTAATAATGGATGTTCATCAACAGCTTCTATGGCATCAAGTATTTCATAACTGGTTTCTGGTTTGGTCTCTGAAACTTCAATGACAAGCCCCATTAAGATTCGATGAGAAAACGGAACGCGGATTCGGCATCCCTTTTGAATTGGAAATGAACAGAAATAAGTAAAAGGCCTGTTCAATGACAGGACCTCGTGTTCAATCATAACTTGGACATAGGACATATACCCCAATTATAACAAAATGAAAAAAAGCTGCTTCCTTGCCGAAAACAGCTTTTTTTCTTATTGAATCGTATCCTATTGAATACGAAATGATTCGTTGAGTTCAGTCCAAAGATTCACATTATCTCAGGAACAAGAAAAAACTGACCAGTCCCTTCAATGGATGAAGCATTCTTTTCCTGATTAATAATCTCTTTTTATATTGGGAAAGTAGTTTTTCAGATTTGCCTGATCTGTTATCACGGGAGTAATTTTTCCATTCTTACTTGTCGCAATTACAGTTACTCCTGGTCCATGACCTGAAGAAAATGAATCAGAATGGACGATCACACCAATACTCATGGCTCCTTTTTTTAAATGTGGTCCATACTCACAGTCATGATCTTCAATCGCAATGATATCTCCAAACCGCAGACCATTTAATCCAAGTTGTTCGTTGATCTCTTTATCCTGCGTCATGATGTCATAATCCCCCATCATGATTGTCGAAGCGCCCAGTCCGCTGCCCATTAATGCCGCTGGAATGATATGAGTCACAGGAAAGAGTAAATTTCCCATTTCATCCAAGGTAAGTTCCATTGCTTCAAGCAGATCTGGATCAAGATTCATAAAGAAGACTTCGGGACACTCTTCCACTTTTAAACCCTGCCCAAATCCCTGAATAAAGAAAGTTTCGTTACCTTTCATTTTTTCTAAATCTTCCTTATCAAAATAGGCCATGGTATGATCCACACCACCGTGCGTTCCAGTCACAAATCCTTTAGCACCAGCTGCAGGTCCGCTTAGGCATTCCACTTCATTACCCACACAGGAAAGAAACTGAACGGCTCCATTTTCTCCTGAATCTGAAGCAGCCATGGATACACCAGGTTCAATATGGTCGCCAGCCAGATCCATACAGTTGTCACCAATCTGATGAGTATAGGTAACCCCACCTGTCGAAACACAAATTCTGGCTTTTCCATCAAAACTTCCTCGGTATCCCTTGATTTTTGGATGATCGACTTTGGCATTTAAGGACTGTCGAACAAGTTTATCCTTATTCATGGTTAATGTCATACTGATTCCCTCTTTCTTTTCATATTCTTATTTTTGTCTTGTTTCATATTCCGTAGATCCGCTTTACATTGCTGTAAGACTTATTTGGTTTGAATACATAAACCATTCTCAATTCAATTTGACAAAATCCGGATTATCTCTGAGCCATGAAAAAGCAAAAACTGCAGCCGCACTTGGTGTATCCAGAGCATTTCTGAAGTCGTTTCCATACGGGATACAGATCCGATGATCACAGGCATTTTCAAGTTTTGGCGATATTCCGCGCAAGGCCCCGCCTATAATTCCAAGAACTGTTGGCTCAAAGGAATAATCAAACAATGAAACAGGATCTTTACGGCTGGCGCAAAACATTGGAATCTGACTTAATTTCTTAAATTCTATCAGCTCATCTTCATTCGCAATTATGGACAGATTCATTTTCTCCCAGGCGCCAGCAGAAGCTTTAAGAATCACTGGATTCGACCAGCTCCAATCTCTTTCATTTAAAATAACCTGACTGCAGCCTGCTGCATATAATGAACGAATGCTGCTTCCTAAATTATACGGATCTTCTAGGCCAGAAAGGTAAATAATCAATCCATAGGCTTTTGATTGAAGATTCAGTTTTTTCAGTTTTCTAGGAAGAGCAATCAATGCAATCCCTCCGCAATTTGGAAACTGTTCCTGAATTACTCTGGCTCCAAGCAGAGTTACCTGTACATGATTTCTTTTAGCCAGCGAAATGATATACGCAAAGTCCTTACTGCGTTTATCCTGATTGACATAAAGGATTCTGCAGTCCTGAGGCCTGTTTTCAAGCACAGCCTTGCAGGAAATACCTCCAGTATAAATTACAGTATCCGAATCAGAAAAATCTTCTTTATTTGGTTTTCGAATGCTTAATGAAGCTTTTTTTTCGTCCATTGGTCAAACTCTTCCTTCCTGTTGAATCACTCGAAATTCAACCGATTAGTATTATTGTCAATTTCCAGAACCTGGCTTGTCAAGTAATTGCCAAACTGGGATTAAACCTTTGGTGTCATCAAATGCTGCCTGAAACTCGGCCAAAATGATAAAGTCTGCTTACCTGGAATGTCGAATCAAAATAAGCCGGAAAAATGTCTTTGAAACAAGAGCTGCAGATTGTTTTACAGGGAATCAGTAATGGAAAAAATCGTTTCTTTTTCTTACGTTCCAAACGAAATAATTCTCGATTTGGTACACTGTTATCGATTGAAGATGTAAAATTGGAAATCCGGTATAAACGAACTGAATACGACAAGAGGTCTTCGTCGGTAAATCACTGTAGGATATGACTCCCGAATTCAGATCAATGCCTGTTAACCATGAATTACCCCCGTTTCAGTTTTACATCTGATGATTTTTAAGGCAGGTGTTTATGAAACTTTTTGATATGAGAAATGAGATCCACCGCAAGATCTTCATTAACTCAGCTTCACTGATTATTGCCATATTGTTTTTCCTTCTATTGTCCAGACTGAATGATATTTCCACCTTTATTGGAAAAACCACTTCGGTTCTTTCGCCGTTTATTTTAGGGTTTGGAATAGCCTTCGTATTGAATGGACCGGTCGTCTGGTTTGAAAACCGGCTTTACCCATTGAACATGAAAGATTCAACAAAGCGAGTTCTTTCAGCAGCAATCGTATTTGTTTTAACTTTTCTGTTCATCATTTTCTCATTCTGGGTAATTGTTCCATCCCTGATCGATTCAATCCGTGGATTCCTTGAAAATATTACCGGTTATACAGAGAGAATTGAGCAGTTGCTTCTTGGGGTTTCTGAGAGCATGAATCTGGATATCACTGGAATCTTTGATGCCTTCAACTCCTTAAATATTCCAAAAGCAATCACAGATCTGATGCAGAACCTTTCTTCTCATGTGATGTCCTATTCATTTGACATGATTCATTTCGTGACCAATACAGTCATCGCATTGGCTGCAGCTTTCTATATGCTTCTTGATAAGGAAAACTTATTGAGGATGGGTAAGGAACTGATTTATTCGGTCTTTGGAAAAGAAAGAGCCAATTACATCTCTTTGTACTGCATGGACGTCAAAAATGTCTTCCAGCAATACATCATCGGCAATTTACTTGATTCATTGATTGTTGGAATTGTCTGCTGGATCGGAATGCTTCTGCTGAAGATTCCATATGCTCCTATGATCGCCTTTATTGTTGGAGTGACCAACATTATTCCCGTGTTCGGTCCATTTTTAGGAGCTATTCCAGTCGGCATCATTTTATTTATTGTTAATCCTGTTTATTGTCTGGAATTTGCATTATTTATCCTGATTCTTCAACAGGTGGATGGCAATGTGATTAAACCGATTATTCTTGGCGATAAAATGGGTATTTCGGGATTCTGGATTCTGTTTTCCGTTTCGATTGGCGGATCGCTGTTTGGAATTGCGGGTATGCTTTTGGGAGTTCCAGTATTTGCTTTGATTTATGAAGGAATCCAGGATTTAATGCAGCATCAATTAAAGAATCAGGGGATCAAAATACCTAAGAATTCAACGGTCATTCGCTAAAGTCTGACTGATTCATTCTGATTGAAAACTTTCCCAGCAACAAAAGCATTAAGATAAGAGTGATATTATTCAGGTCCTGTTTGAAATGAAAATCGAACAGGACCTTTTTTCATTTTATCTTGTTTTTATACGAAGTTTAGATCGAGTCCTGATAAGCACTGTTTATGAGAGAATTTAAATGAAAGTGAAGAAAATGCAGATTGAAACAAAAAGATTATTGCTCAGAGAAATGAATCAACAGGATTTTAGCGCACTATTCAATATATTCTCTGATCCAGAAACAATGAAACATTATCCCGCGCCATTTGATAAAAAACGAGTTAAAGATTGGATTGAATGGAATATTCAAAATTATAGGAATTACGGATTTGGATTATGGAGCGTTGTCCTGAAAGAAACCGGTCAGGTGATCGGAGATTGTGGAATCACCATTCAAAACATCAATGGAGATTTACTGCCGGAAATTGGCTATCACGTTCATAAAAATTATTGGAAAAGAGGTTATGGAAGCGAAGCAGCCAAAGCAGTCAGAGACTATGCCTTTCAAAATACAGATTATGAGATTTTATACTCGTATGTGAAGTATACAAATCTTGCGTCCGCTTCAACCGCTCAAAAGATTGGGATGAAAAAGATCAATGAATTTCCTAATAAGAAAAATAAAATTTCTTATGTTTATGCCCTGACTCGAAGTGAATGGCTCGACCACCAAGAACTGCCTTTTAGGACAGCCAAAGAGCACTCTGATCCCTCTTATCAGAAAGTCTCCTCAGCCAGCAAATCAGAATTGGATTAGAGTTCATTATTTTCTATAAAAAGTAAAGACTTGTCTTAATCAAATGGTTTATAAATTGTTAAATTATTTGGTCTGTTACTCAATATAAGTGCTTGCATGAAAACTTTGACCTTCAATAAGGTGTTCGGTTTGATTAAAGCCACGCTTATCCGATATAAATGAGTCATGGAATTATTTATACATATGTTTGAGCATGCATTCGAGCACTCAATCGAAGATACCTGGACGATGATTCCGATCCTTTTTCTGGCTTATTGCCTGATCGAATATTTTGAAAGAAAGCCCTCAAAAGATGATGGTCTTTTCTGGAATCTTCAAAAATTCGGTCCGATTTTCGGTGCAGCCCTCGGGCTTTTACCCCAATGCGGATTTTCCGTACTGGCTGCCATGCTCTATCTTCAGAAAAATATCACTCTTGGAACGATGATCGCAGTCTTTATCGCAACCAGCGATGAAGCCATTCCAATCCTGATCAGCGAACCGCAGCTGATCCCATCCTTGATGGTTTTACTCGTTCTCAAGTTCATACTGGCTGCAGCAGCCGGCTATCTGACAGACAAAGTTCTTGTCCGTCACCAGCATGTGATTTCGTTCAATGATTTGCCTGAAGATGAAGAGGAAGAAGATTTCGAAGAGGATCAGAATGATGTCAGTTCGTGCCCATGCTGCTATCCTCAATACCCTATGTGGCTGTCCGTAACGATTCGGACACTGAAGATCTACTTTTTTATCTTTATCACAACACTAGTTTTAAACCTTTTGATTGAAGGAATTGGTGAAGAAAATCTTTCTGCAATCCTTTTACATGGTTCCTGGCTGCAAATTCCTCTGGCCGCTCTGTTTGGTTTTATTCCAAACTGTGCCGCAACAGTCGTATTATGCCAGCTGTTTGCTTCCGGTTCATTATCCTTTGCAGCTTTATTTGCAGGTCTATGCACAAATGCTGGTCTGGGCTTATTGGTTTTCTTCCAATATAGTCCAAATAAAAAGATTTTCTTTAAAACGATAGCAATCATTTTTATGGTTTCAATTGCAGCTGGTGCTCTAATTGGCTTAATTCAAACCATGTTGCCGCTCTAAATAGATTACAAAAGAACAGTATCTTTAGCAATGTCATTAAGTTAAGCAGATAGAAGCGCGAATTGCTCCGCACTTCATCGTGGTGTTCAGAATCTACCAGAAATTTTTATCTGGAATCAGCCATTTTTCGGCTTCAAGCCTCACGAATACGATAAAAACTGAGTGATTTTCCGCACTTTATCGCCTCTTTTTCAAAATTAAGGCATACTGAAAACAGCGATAATGTTCTGTTATCGCTTCGGGATTATTTCTAATCTTGGAAACAGGCTATTTCCAGTGCGAGGTTGAAGCGCTTGAACTTTT
>NZ_MPJW01000067.1 GCF_001945525.1 Ileibacterium valens | reverse complement strand
TTGATGTTTGCAAAGACCTCTTTGTTAGAGAGAACAGCCAATTCCTTGATCCCGAGGTCGATACCAATACCATCTGAATCTTTACGATAAGAAGGAACAGAATCGACTTCGTACTCGACATAGACACCCATATACCATCTGCCGTTCTTCTGTCCAATCCATCCTTTTACAATCTCAACTTCATTTGGAACATAAGTCGGAATTCGACCTTTCTCCTTGAGGTGCACTCGTCCAAGTTTTGGTACCTGGACATACCATCGAGTCGATCGAACGGGTTGACTGAGACTGTTGCGGCAGAAATAAACCATCGATTCGTTGGAACCTTTCTTCTTGAACTTTGGAAACCCGCTTTGTTTCTTGAAGAACTTACGATAAGCCTCGTTTGCATCGTTGATCGATTGTCTTACTGCTTTGGAAGGACAGTCGTTGATCCATATATTTCCGCTGGCGGGGATATAGTCCTGTTTGAGCCATGTATAGAACTCTGCTGGTTTCATCAACGTACTATGAGGCTTACGCCCTGATGCTTCAGCAAGCTTCTTTTCTGCTTCCCAACGTTCTTGGTTCTCATGAAGATACAGGTTGTAAACAAAACGGCAGATCCCCTGAAACCGGGCAATCTGCTGTTTTTGTTCGTCTGTTGGATCAATTTCAACTTTGAATGTCCTATATCCTTTCATAGGATGACGTCTCCTATTCTTTGGTCAATGAATCATCTTCTTTGATCATCTTCCTGTATTTTCTCAATCCATGCAATCTGTCCGAAAACATATGGAGGATGGTCATGATGTCTTCGACAAGTTCCTTTTCAAAAGAAAGTTCTTCGTTGTTTACAACGATGATCCTGCACCCGAATCGTTCACACAATCGTTCGAACCAATCATAGCCGAATCGAACGAATCGGTCTTTATGGGCTATCACGATCTGCGATACTTTTCTGTCCATGACCTGATTCAATAGGTTGTTTAATTTCTTGCGGTTGTAGTCCAGGCCGCTTCCATAGTCTTCGATCACTTCAGAAACGATGATTCCACGGGCATTACAGAACTGTCGAAGAAAAGCGGCCTGGTTTTTCAGATCGTCTTTCTGATTTCTTGTCGAGACTCGAACATAGATGACAGAAGTTTCTTCTGTTTTGGAAGAACGAACAGATCCTCCAGTCAGTTCTAAATATTGTTGATGTGTGTAATAGCGAACTCCGCCAGGAGAGCGATAAGAAGTCAGTTTTCCTGCCTTCTCCCACTTCCTGAGGGTTTGGACCGAAACACCAATCATCAGTGCGAATTCACCAATTTTATATCTCTTTTCCATGACTATATAATAATCGAAAAGAATAGAAAAGACACGAAAATCAGACACTTAGCATGTCTCCTCGTATTTTCTAAATATTTATTTTTAATTTTTCATTTGAAACTGTTTTGAAAAGCCGGAGATGAACTTTTCACAGTATTCTCCAATCATAGTAAAATTGCCAAAAGCCAGTTTCCTTCTATTTTATGTTTATTTTTGATTTTTGTCTGCAAAGTAATCTCAGTTTATAGTTGAACCATGGTTTTGAATTTCATTACCTGATTTTTCGCTGAACTAAACTTTCGTCTATGTTTTTGGATTTTCTGTTTTTAACCGCTTCAAAATGAAAACCTGCCGCCGAAACTCACGGCAGCAGGTTCTGTAAGCCACTTATGATCAATGAAACGAAAAGTTATTCAGCAGCTTCTTCTTCAAAAGGCAGGAATAAACTGAGCCGTTCTTCTTCGTTTGCCTGGAGTTCTTCAAACATTTTAGCCAGACCAGTCGCATTGTTTGTTTCAAGCATTTTCAGATAATCATTCCGCGCATCCAGAGGCAGAGTAATTGGAGTCTGATTTCCACTCAGCAGCAGAGCATTAATCAGCAGACGCCCTGTTCTTCCGTTCCCATCAGAGAAAGGGTGGATATTTTCAAAGTTAACATGAAGGTCTGCTACATCGTACATGCTGAAACCATTTTCCACTAATGCGTTATAGGCATCGATGAAACGGTTTAAGAACTCTTCAATTTCATCTGGAGACGGGAAAACTTTGTTGCTTCCAGTCAGCATCGCTGGATTGACACGATAAGCTCCACCGAACAGAATATTCTCGTTAATAGTTTCATTAAGCCCTACGAGAAAGTCATGAGTCATTGGTTCCTTATTACGAACCATATTCAGAACATCCTTAAAAGCCTTTTTCATATTAATAGCCTGATGAATTTCTTTTGCATTGGCGTTAATCAGACAATGGTTGGAGTCAAAAATTAAAGCATATGTTTCGTTTTTAGTTAATGTACTGCCTTCAAGAGCATTGGAGTCATATGTAGCTCGAGTTACAAAATCTTCCAGATAGTTTCTGTTGTCAGTAAGAATATCAACAATATTCATTAGTAATTACCTCTTTTTACATGATGGGATTAAGCTTCGATGCTAAATCAACCGTTTCAATAAATATTTAACCTATTCAAAATAGGATCTTTCCTGTACATTATATTCAATTTCGCAATGTGTGAAAAGCCTTTATAAGTTCACATGTTCATTCAAAGAAAGGCTTTCCATTTCCCGCAGAGTTTGCTCAGTCAAAAAAGCAATGCAGGAATATTTCTTAAGGCGTTTTCCCAGAGTATTCAGACATCCGTTTTATCCTCTCAGTTCACAGGCAATCCTAATATTCAATTTTTTATAAACTGGATTATTTTGTACTCTTTTTTTACCTGATACAGATTTTCAAAATCAACTGTCTATGTTTTGATTTTTAATGAAACGTATTGCTTTATCTCTTTGGACCATACCAATTTTCTCTGGAAAAAATGGGCAAAATCAGGAAATACTATCATTCTTTTCATTCTGAAAATAAATTCTCACACAATTTCAAATCGTTTTCAGTAAGGGCTTTTGTCGATGATTCTGTTACTCCAGTTTACTCAATCTATCCTGTCTGGACCAGTATTCGAGCAGACAGGAAATCTAAATTATAAATTTCTTAAATATTTATTATACGTCTATAATCCAATATTTCCATCATTGCTGCCACAGAATTCAGAAAAAAATCGCAACACATTCATGTCTTTATGTGATTTTTATATTAATCTTAACTCATATTGTGTTTACTTGAGTAAACAAGATAAGATGATTTTGTCGAAAATCGCTTTTAATAAAAGGAAAGCGAAAAGTCCAACTTTTTTTTGCAAAACATTGCTGTCTTACCTTAGTAAGCACTAATATAAATATAGAATAAAGAGTTACCACTGAAAACGAAAGTTTTAGGAGGGCAAATATGATTTTATTTTATACTTCTCCCGGTTGCGCATCCTGCAGAAAAGCAAAGAAATGGCTTGAAGACAATCACATCGATTTCATCGAAAAGAATATTTTTTCGAACCTGCTGTCAGAATCCGAAATCAAATATCTGATGTCCAGATGTGAAAATGGAACGGAAGACATTATTTCGACCCGCTCCAAAGCATTCGCCAGTCTCAACGGCAGCATGGACGACCTGTCCACCCAGCAGCTGGCTCGCTTTATCCAGAGAAATCCATCCGTTCTTAAGCGTCCAATCATTCTTTCTCAGAAAAGTATGGTTGTTGGCTATGACGATGATGAAATCACAGCAATGGTTCCTTATGAAAAACGCTACGAAACTGAACCATTCTCTGAAACAAGCATCGCCTCAGTCAATGTATCCCTTAAAGTACGTGCTCATTAGACTCTCCGGATTCCTTACGTAATTCCCATACCTGTTCAAACTCATGAAACTTAACCTTTCACGATCTTGAATGTATTATTCGTAACCCCCAGGCATTTCAAGTACTAATACAATTGAATAAGCAACGAATCAAACATTTGATTATAATTTTTCACTCTATAATTTAATGTATTATCGGCTAAGAACAGAGCAGGATCGGTTCTTAGCCGATTTTTCTTATCTTCAATTTCCTGTATTCTGTTGTAAACAGTCGCTTCTGAAACTCAGAAATTCCCCTCTTCACGTTCCGTTTATTCTTTATACAATATTAACAATCAGCTTAAACTTTAAAATAAAGAAATCCTGAACCATATTTGGCTCAGGATCCTCTTAAACAGACACATTCAGTCGTGTAATCTTCTATTGACAGTTCAAATATTCTGCTGTTTATCTTATCTTTTGCATTCTTTTCAAAAATCAATCCAGATTTCTTGAATACAGTCGATTCATTCTGAACAAATCATCAGCCAGTTGGTCTGTGAGCTGATGATCTTTTAAACGCCATTTCCAGTTATTTCCAACGGTGTTGGGCGTATTCATTCTGGATTCAGATCCCAGTCCCAAAAGATCCTGGGCTGTAATGATTGCGGTATCTGAAGGTGATTTAAGCAGTTCTCTGATCATCACCCAGTGCCGGTCTTCCGGGTTATGGCATTGCAGATATTCAATCGCATATTCCTTATCCTCGGGCAGAATGTCATCAAACCATCCCTGAATCGTATTATTGTCATGAGTGCCTGTATAGGCAATCGAGTTTTTCGGATAGTTATATGGTGCATAGAAAGTTGCCCCTGGATCGCGGGAATCAAAAGCGAACTGCAGAAGTTTCATTCCTGGATAGCCTGTATCCGCAAGCAGCTTCTTAACAGAATCTGTTAAAAACCCTAAATCTTCGGCAATAATTCTCTTTTCCCCTACTTTGTTTGTGATTGCTTGAAACAGATCCATTCCCGGACCTTCATTCCAGTGACCATTAATCGCGGTCGTTTCACCAAATGGAATGGAATAGAAAGAGTCAAAGCCTCTGAAGTGGTCGATTCGCAGAACATCATACATTTTCGTCAGATAGTCGACACGTCGAATCCACCATTCATATCCTGTTTTCTTATGTTCATCCCAACGGTAAATTGGATTTCCCCAAAGCTGCCCAACTGCGGAGAATCCATCAGGAGGACAGCCAGCTTCCTCAGTAGGAACCAGATATTCATCCAATTCAAACAGTCCGGGATGACTCCAGACATCTACAGAATCCATAGCCACATAGATAGGTAAATCTCCTATGATTTCCACTCCATTATCGTTGGCGTATTTCTTTAGTGCATTCCATTGCCTCGAAAAGAAATACTGAATTACGCGGTAATAATTCACCACATCACTCATTTCTTCTCTCCATTTTTTGGCATTTTCTTTTGTGTAATGCCGGTACTCTTCAGGCCATTCACTCCAGGCTTTTCCATCAAAACGGTCTTTTAAAGCCATGAACAGCGCATAATCATCAATCCAGTCCGCATTCTTCTGCAGGAACTCTTCATATTCACGATCTGGATTTTTCAGAAATCGATCTACTGCTTTTCTTAAAACATGAGAATGCTGGTTGTAGAGGATTCCAAAATCGACCTGATCCTCCTGATCACCCCAATTGATGTTGTCATACTCTTCTTTTTGAAGCAGTCCTTCATCTTTTAGAAGATCAAAGTCAATGAAGTATGGATTTCCTGCAAATGTTGAATAGGAAGCATATGGTGAATCTCCATAGCTCGTTGGATGGATTGGAAGAATCTGCCAGTAGGACTGACCGGATTTTTTCAGAAAATCAACAAATTCTCTTGCTTCTCTTCCCATGGTTCCGATTCCGTATTTCCCAGGAAGAGAGGTGATGTGAAGCAATATTCCGCTTTTTCTCATTGAGCGTACCTCTTTCTACTTTTTGATTATTCGTTAACGAAATGATTTGTACAAAATCTGATGAAATTGATTTACTGATCTTCTCTTCCTTTCAGAATAGAAGATCAGGCTGAAAAAAAGCTCAGTTTTCTGGAAACTGAGCTTAAGAAGGCTATCCTTTTACAGCACCGGCAGCCACACCCTTGATGATGTGTTTCTGACCGAAGATGTAGACAATGACCACAGGGATGATTGTCAGCATGATGGAAGCCATCATCGGACCCATTTCCACTTGGCCATAAGAACCGCGGAAGTACTGGATCAGCATTGGAATGGTCTTGTACTTGGTAATATCAAGAACCAGAGTTGGAAGCAGGTAGTCATTCCATACCCACATGGCCTGCAGAATCGCTACAGAAACCATGGTTGGTTTTAGAATTGGCACAACCACCTTGAAGAAGGTCTGAAGAGGAGTACATCCATCAATCAGAGCCGCTTCTTCGATTTCAAGCGGAATGGATTTAACAAAACCGGCAAACATGAAGACTGCAAGTCCGGCACCAAATCCAAGGTAGATAATCCAGAGGTTGAACGGGTTGTTCAGCTTGAGCATGTCAGCAGTCTGAGACAGAGTGAACATAACCATCTGGAATGGCACAACCATCGAGAATACAAACAGGTAATACAGGAACGAGTTCAGTTTGGAATGAACTCGGGTGATATACCAGGCACACATCGAGCACAGAATAATAATTGCAGCTACGGATGTTACTGTGATGAAAAGCGAGTAACCTAAGGACTGCATGAATCCAAAGGAACTGAAGGCTTTTGAATAGTTTTCTAAACCAGCGTATGTTTCGCCATTGACCATGTCAAAAGTCGTATTGGTTGAGATCGCTGATTCGAGTTTCAGCGAGTTAATCAGGATCATTACGATCGGATAAATCCAGGCACAGGCCAGAATAATCAGAAGGCCTACCAGAAGCATCCGGGTCAGTTTCTTTTTATCTTTCATGCTTACTGCTGAACCTCCTTACTTCTAGTTGTTTTGAGCTGCCAGAAGCTGATCAATACCACAACAATTGAGAAAATAACGGCTTTGGCCTGGCCAATACCCTTCCATGCCTTACCAGCACGAGCGTAGAATGTCTGATAAATGTTCAGAGCAAGCATATCTGTCATGTGGTTTGGATCACCATTGGTTAAGGCGAGGTTCTGGTCAAAGAGTTTAAAGCTATTGGTTAATGTCAGGAAGACACAGATGGTGATGGAAGGCATCATCATCGGGATTTTGATCTTCCAGAGAATCTGCCAGTCTGTAGCGCCATCAATTTTGGCTGCTTCCACCAGATCATCTGGTACATTCTGAAGACCGGCGATATAAATGATCATCATATAACCGATCTGCTGCCAGCACATCAGAATGATGATACCCCAGTACCCGGCTGTTGCGTTTAACTTCAGTAATGGCTGTCCTACTAAAGCCAGTACACAGTTGATTAAGATCTGCCAGATATAACCCAGAACGATACCACCGATCAGGTTAGGCATAAAGAATACAGTTCTGAAGAAGTTCGTTCCTTTCAGCTTTTGCGTCAGAGCCAGAGCTAAGGCAAAAGCCAGAACGTTGATCAGAATGACATTCACTGCGGCTACCAGGACTGTAAAACCGGCTGAACGCAGGAATGAAGCATCTGTAAATGCCGCAATGTAGTTGGAAAAACCGTTAAATACAGCGTTTCCTACGGTGGTGAACTGACAGAATGAAAGATACAGACCTTCGATGAATGGAATAATGAATCCGATCGTAAACGCGATCAGGGTCGGAAGCACGAACATCCATCCATATTTCTTATAAGTTCGTTGCATTAAAACGTTTTACCTTTCTGAATGAAAAGAAGCAGGCAGCGACTCATCTGCCTGCTTCTGCAATTTAAATCAAATAAACTTTAGCTTTATCAGGTATGACAATTGTATATTTCCGTCAGGACTGGCTATTCAATCTAACCAGCCGGATAATTCAAATCGATTCCTGTTATTTTGAAAGAACTGAGATGAATACTCTTAGTTATTTGCTAAATCGTATTCAGTTTTCCAGTTTTCAACGAATGCTTTTTCTACTTCTTCCCAGTTAGCATCTGTTGGATCAGCTGCATAAGCAGTCAGAGCAGAACCAAGAGCATTCTTCCATTCTTCAGAAGGCATAGTTGTGAAGTTCCAGGATACTGGAGTCTTTCCTTCTTCAGTCAGTTTTACATCTTCAAGTACAAATACGTTTTCAGATGGTTTAGCATCTTTGAATGGAATTACGAAGCCCATTTCATCGGCCATTGCGGTTGTTCCTTCTTCAGAAGTTACGCACCAGTTCATGAAGTCAAGAGTTGCCTGAATATCTTCTTCACTGGCTTCTTTGTTTACTACCCAGTAGTTTTCAGTACCAGTTGTCAGACCCTGGTTAGCTTCGTCGCCAGCACCGATATAAACTGGAATCATAGTGATTTCTTCAGATTTTAAACCGTTTTTGATCAGTTCGTTGTATTCCCAACTTCCGTTCTGATAGAACACAGCTTCACCGGAGATAAATTCGTTACGGCTGTCATCACCAGTTTTCGCTGCAAGGTCTTTACCTGGAGTTGTGGAATCAGTGATGTAAAGATCAAAGATGTCGCGGTAGTTGTCGAGGTAAGTTCCCTTAATAGCATCTGTATCAGTAATTCCATCTTCCTGATATTCGAAGTAGATTGGCATGTTAGCAAGGTGAGCTTTGAAACGCCAGTCAGAAGATCCATCCATACCTGCAGATGTAAATGCGCTGAAGTTCAGTTCATCTTTTCTGGCAGTAATATCGTCAGCTACCTTCTTCAGATCTTCGAAGGACTGAATGTCTTCTACCTTGTAACCAGCTTTGTCAAGCAGGGTTGTATTTACAATAATTCCATAGGACTCGATGCAGTAAGCAATAGCAGCTACATCATCTTTACCAACGAACAGAGCATAAGCATCGCTTGTCAGCTGATTAAATACTGGAGTGTCATACAGGTTGTAAGCATAGTCTTCCCAGTTTTTCAGACCTACAGGTCCATTGACCTGGAACAGAGTTGGAGCACCGCTCTTACCCATTTCGGACATCAGAGTTGTTTCATAGTTTCCGGAAGCTGCTGTTACGACTTTAACGTCAACTCCTGTTTCTTCTGTATATTTTTTAGCAAGGTTCTGCCAGGCTTCATCCTGTTCAGGTTTGAAGTTCAGGTAGTAAACGGAACCTTTTGCTCCGTCAGCTGCCCCAGCTTCTCCATTAGAATCTGCAGCATCAGAAGATGTGCTGGAGCATCCTGCAAGAACGGAAACACTCATTGCACATACTGCAACTAAATTTTGCCATTTCTTCATATAATGTTTTTTCTCCTCCCTGGTTTAACCAGATTCAACAAGCGATATGGCTCACGTAATTTTTATTATCGCTTTCAACTATATTGATCATAACGGTTCCAAATCAAAAAAGCTATAACTTTTCGTAAAAACTTTAAAACGTTTCCATTGCACGGCGGTTTTTCTGCTAAAACGTTTCCAGAAACTATTAAACCCAATAAATGTTCTTTTTTGAACGTAATAATCGTACGGTTTATTTCTGATAATTCCTCAATTATTCTTTTTTGAGAGTAAAAACGTTTCAAACTTCACTTATTTTTTTACTGCGATTTCCTTTTTTTGAATTTATTTTTGTTTTTAAAAGCATTCCCTACAATCCAGCTCTGTTCTTCAGCTATCCTTTAGAAGCTATGATCGAAATGACTGAATTCAAACCATTGTTATACCGAATGTGTATTTGTAAATTAATTTGACCGATTATATTAGCATTGGAAGATTTTACTCTGAATTCCCGCTTTTTTTAGAGAGACTTCGGAAACAGCGTTCTGATTAGAACCGACCTGCTCAAAACCTTAAGCAAAATTCGATTCAGCATTAAGCGGATTACCAAAAGAGTTCAATCCATCTTTGGATTTCATCTCGATCAGAAAAAAATAAATGAAAGAAAACAAAAAAACTCGATACCCAATGGATATCGAGAGTAATTGACATAATGGTGGAGCGTACGGGGCTCGAACCCGTGACCTCTACGCTGCCAGCGTAGCGCTCTCCCAGCTGAGCTAACACCCCATGCAATGCCTGTTTATCTTATCATTTCAATTTCTAAAATCAACCCCAAAACCAAATGTTTTTATGACGTGAATTTCAGGAGATTACAGGCTTGAGTCTGACAATCAACGGTATAAAGCTATCTAAAATGCAGTTCATGAAGTACTTACGGTTTATATGCAGTTAACCGTAATAAAAAATAAGCTATTGGAGCCAATAAGCTTCTAATTCATTTCTGACATTCGCTTCGCTAAGAAGCAAAACCTTCAAGTATAGAAAGAAAAAAAACTGGAAAGCGGCATCAAAACCCAATATTGGGTTCAGTACTGGCTCTCCAGAAAAAAACTACATTTTTTTGCTGCATTGTTTATTGATTATCCTTTATATAAAGGAGTTATATTCACATGGTGGAGATGGCGAGAATCGAACTCGCGTCTAAGCAGAGCCCCACGAACTCACTATTGTTTACAGCTTAGTTTGTCAGAATACCGAAAGACTCGGACAAACACGATTTCTTTCGGGTCGACTGTAAGTATTTCAGATGAAACTATCCAGCCCATAATCCATCCAATCTTCTTTTCGCCATCGATCTGAACTAGAAGAAAGCGAACTCGTTCAGAAAGGCTGCAAGACTATATTCGTCTAATTAAGCAGCAAAGGCCATTGCACGGCCATAGTTATTGTTTCTAGCGTTTATTTTGGTTTTGGTTTTTAACGAAACCACTCGGCTGTAGTGTGTTCCAAGCTTCTACTCATCGAATACCTAAAACATCCCCATGTAATGTGATATTTTAATCTGTCTTTCGCATTTTCGTCAATATAGAAACCTTATTATTTTTCATATTTTCCGGACTTTCTCGCGATTCTGAAACCATTTCCTAAAGATCTTCCCTGATTTTCTACATTAGAGATCCATGTTCTTATCTGGCCCAATCAAACAGGCAGTGATCCTGAGAAATATTCAAATGAAATCCCCTCAAATACTGTATTCTGCTTAAAAATGTATCAATCAAAAGATGCAGGCCTTCGATGTGATACTCTTTATTTATGAATGACAATGATCTGAATTATGAAACCCTGGACGAAAAAAGAATCCTGGAAGTCCAAAAAGAGTTACCCTCTGACAACGATCTGAACCGGCTTGCCGAGTTTTATAAAATCATGGGAGATCCCACCCGATTAAAAATACTGATCACCCTTGAAAAGGGCGAATTCTGCGCCAGTGATGTGGCAAACGTTGTTGGAATGTCCCGTTCTGCCATTTCACATCAGTTTAAAGCTTTAAAAGCAGCCAAGCTGGTAAAAAGCCGTAAAGAAGGTAAAACTGTTTTTTATTCTCTTGATGATTCTCATATCCACTCTGTGCTGCATGTAGCCTTTGAACACATCCTCGAAGAAGATTAAGATTTTGACCAGGTTCAAAATCCAAGCTAAAAATTTCGAGACATAAAGCAGAAGATCCAGAAAGACAGCATTTTCCCAATGCAAATCTTTCTGGATCTTTTTTCAGTACCTTCGATCATTCCATTCGCTAATCCTTACAGTGCAAGAGAATGAAAAGAGAAACTGCTGAACACAACTTCTTATTCTGGCTGATTATTTAACTTTATTTCCGAATTATTCAGACAGGTATGCCAAAGATTTAAAGTTTTTCCAATCCGCCTTGCTTCGACATTCTTTTCGAGTCTTATGATCTTAAATCCATTTCTTTTGGCGACTCTGGCAGAATTCTGATTACCATCGAAATAGCATATCCATAATTGATTCAGATTCAGATTTTCAAAAGCATACTGAATCAGTGCCCTCAGTGCCTCACTGATATATCCCTGGTGCCAGTACTCCTTGCCCAGCCAATAACCAAATTCTGCTCGATCATCTTCAAGAACACGTTTTTTCTCTGGATAAGACATGATGGAAATATCACCGATGATTCTATGATCTTCTTTCAGAGTGATCGCAAAGCTGTTGGGCGCAATCATAACCGTCTGAAGAATGTGCTTGGATTTTTCTGGATTTTCATGGGGCAAAAATCCGCAGGCTGGCCCAATATCCGGATCTTTTATGAGCTCATACAGATTGGATGCATCCTCAAGTTTCCATGGACGTAAAATCAGACGATCCGTCTCGATGAAGACTTCGTTATTCTTTTGAAGAATGTTCATCATCACTTTGAATCCATAATATAAGCCATCGAAAGTTTCAATGTCTCAACGATTCCATCAATATGCGTCCGCTCATATCCATGTGAATTCATTGTTCCCATCCCAATGGTTGCAGGAACAATATTATTCCCACCATTCAAAGCCGCCGTTGCATCAGAACCATATCGATAATAGATATCTGTCACATAATCGATGTCATTTTCTTCGGCCAGTTCAATCAGCCGGCTGGTCAGATCCCAGTCGTAAGGCGCAATCCGATCCGCCCCACTGATTGAAACTTTCTTTTCATCGCCTGATTGTTCATGACCGATCAATCCTATATCTAAAGCGAGATATTCTTCGACTTCATCAGGAACATAGGCTCCTCCAAGTCCAATTTCTTCATAAATTGGAAATGCAAACCATATATTGTTCTTCGGCTGCAATCCGTTTTCGACCAGAATTCGAATGCATTCAATTAGAACAGCTGCACTGGCTTTATCATCAATATGCCGGGATTTAATATAACCGGTATCCGTCAGTACAAATTTTGGATCTACACTGATGAGGTCTCCCGGACGAATTCCCAAAGCCTCCACTGAAGTTTTGTCATGGACATCTTCATCAATCAGGATCTTCATGTTTGGAAAATCTCTTTCAAGTTCTCTGGCATCATCGAATACATGAACTGAATGAGATTTGCAGATGACCATCCCGGTATAGTCTCCATTAAAGCGGGTATGAACAAGAACGTTCTCTCCTTCAAGCGAATGAAAGTTCAATCCTCCCAGATTGCGGACAGAAAGCCATCCATTCTCTTCGATTGAACGGACAACCATTCCAATCGTATCGAAGTGTGCTCCCAGGCAAACCGTTTTTTCTGGATTTTGTCCAGAGATTTTAACATAGGCCGTATGTCTGCGATCGTAATCGACTGTTAAGCCATAAGGCTCAACAAGCTCTTCGAGCAGCTGATGAATACACGGATAGTAGCCTACAACACTCGGAGTTTCGATCAGTTCCTGAAGTGTTTTGAGCAGACGCTCCTGGTTTATTTCATAAATCATTTCTTTCCCTTCCTTCTTATTTCTTGAATATGGATAATCCATGTACAAGGTAATCTTCCACATTCAAAACCTCAAGTTCAGAATGACTTTTTCATGAAATATCTATATAAGTCAGACAGTGAAAAATGCCCGATTCCGTTATCTTCGGATTCAGGCATTTGCATCTTTGATTCATTTCACCGTTCTATTTCGTTTTGGCGATGCTCGAATCTGTTTTGCTGATTGTTGATATCAGGACAGATCGCTGATGACAACTTCATCATATTCTGGAATATCAAAGGGGGTAGTATAAGTCAGGTCTACCGATGTATCAGAATCTTGGACTTCTTCTGATGGCATAAATTGATCTGCGAACACCACTTCTCCGCCTTTTTTGAATAGGATCTGTAGATCAGCATACGGGTTGAAATAACTGTCTTCATTGCCCTGCTTACTCATTCTGAACCGAATTTCTTCTTTTCCATTTCTGGATTCCTGAGAAAGAATTTCAAAGTTATGAAAGTTATAAGGATTTTGGGCTTTGTACATTCGGATCAGCGAATCAGTATCCAAATCATCTTCAGCCTCTTCTATATAGATCTGATCTGTAATCGGAGTAATGATTGAATCTTCTTTAGTGTCCGCCAGGACAAAATCATCTAGAACAATATCTTCGAGTTCTTCCGGACTGAAATGAATTTCTCCCTCCATTGAAATCCAGGCTTCATTGGTTGCGGGACCCATCGAAGGCAACGCAGCCCAATCTTTAACATTGATTCCTTTGTAGATCAAATCACCAGTCGCAAATTCCATATTGACTCCAGGGTCTGTTTTTTCCAGTTTAAACGTAATTACCGGCCGGTTGTTTTCATTAACATAGACACTGACCGGTTGAGCTTCCACCGTTTCGCTCCATGCCGTATCAAACCAGTAATCATCATCATATTCAGCCACTGTTGCTGCTTCTTCATATGAAGAATGGGGCCAGATTATCGCTCTGAATAGAGATCCCGTTCCAATCATTACTGCACCAGCAATCGCCAGAGTACTAATCCAGAAGCCTGGACGAAAGTGATTCATCTTTGTTGATGAACTGGTTTTCGACAGATCGGTATAGTTGCATCGTTGATAAGCTATATTATCAGCCTGAACAGAATCATCATCCAGGCTTTTAAAATCCGGTTCTTTCGCTTCTGGATTCAGCGAGCACCTTTTTGCATGATTTTCAGAGTTAGGAGCATCCTCGTTTGGCAGCTGAGGCATCTGTTGAGCATTCATTTTTATACATATTCCATTTCTAATTTCAAAATTTTCTGTTTGAACTTAAACTAATTATCTCTTCGCATCGTCCTCTTATATTGATATTAAAAGAAACGTTCTGGATGAGTTTTTGGATGTAAATCGTTTTTAAAGCTGCAAGATTATAAGTACTGAAAATTAGTTTTCTTAACGCTCTTACATTCTACCAAAGGATTTCTTTGAAACTGATATACTCAATAGCAGGAAATAGTTACAGGATCTAATGTAAGAAATTGGTTTTAGCACAATCCCTGAAAATTATCTGATTAGTCAACCCATTATGGATTTAACCTGGGGCCTGACTAGAAAGAAAAATTCGTTTTCCTTATTTAGAAATTTTAGAAACCTCTAAGAATTTAAAATCAGAAGACTTATGCAGAAAGGAGGGGCTGCAAGGTTCTTCCCGCTTGAGATCAGAAGAAACTTGCCAAAATTCAATGAAAAAGAAAATCACAGCAACTAAGCACATTGTCTTCCAGACAGGAAAAGCTTCTTCGGAATTAGTCGAAATGCATCCATTGAAGATTCTTCTATATACAATCGGTTCTTTCGTTCTCTCATTACTCATGCAGTACTTCAAATGGGTATTTCGGCTTGATGGTTCAATCTTTGGGTTTGGCTTAAACCTTATATCGATTGGTTTTGTCATCTGCGCATTCATTATGATCATTCACCTGATTTCAAGAGTCACCAGCCGCAGGACAAAAGACTCTGCTCCAAAACAGCCGATCAAACCAGATCTGCCAAGAAAAAAAGCCTCAATCTTTGAAGCTGCAGATCCTGAATATACCAAACGGCTTGATATCCTCAGAAAGCTTTATTCAGAAATGACTTCGAGGCAGGAATCCATTTCCGGTTTTCTTCAGGAATATTTTTCAGGTTCGATCATTTCAATCAACCGCTACGAAAGTGTGATGAACGACGCAAGCAAAGTCCTCTGGAATAACTATCAAAAGGCATCCACTGCAGTCTCGATGTTTGGAAGCGCCCAGGCTACAGCTGATCGGCTTGCCATCCTTGATGGATATGTAAATGACTCTAAGCAGACAGTTGATAAAATGGAAACCATCATCGATGAGCTGATTAAAATTCAGCAGCAAAGATCCTTTTCAGATTACGAAAATCTGGATGGAATGCTGACTTCCCTGGCCCGTACAACCTCGCGATATAAATAAGAAAATGCTCCAAGTATCTGCCCGGTCAGTCAGGCTTTAATCTGGCGATAGATTCTAACGATGGAATCTATCGCTTTTGCTTTTGACTTCTTTATGCAAAATGTATGCAAAAACATCTGTTATGCTAAAATTCTTTAGACAGTATCTAAGAATTCCTATATGGTTATTTTGTCTGAAATATTACAAAACAAAATAAGTAGAAAAGGAACGTAAGGAAAAACAAACTATGAGTATTCTCATCCATCTGTTTTATACCGGCGAAGGCGATAATGCCCGAAAATTTGCAATGGAAATGGAATCAAGACAGATCGCAAAGAAGATCCGTGAAGAAGAAGGTAACATTCGATATGAATATTTTTTTCCATTCAACGATCCACATTCTGTTTTACTGATCGATGAATGGGAAAACCAGGAAGCGATTGACCTCCATCATGCATCAAATATGATGAAAGATCTTGCTGAATTAAGAGATAAATACGACCTGCACATGAAAATTCAACGTTATATCAGCGATCAAGATGGAATTCCTGAAAGAGATCAGAATTTTCGTAACCTTTTGAAATTTGCACGGGCTTTTATTCCCGGTTATCCCTGAATACCATCAAAGGCGGAAATCTTCTCTGTGCTCCAGCTTTCCTCTCAGGAAAGTCGGAAACGGAAGATTTCCGCCTTTTG